>NZ_JBXAHL010000003.1:0-63805 GCF_058795055.1 Cupriavidus sp. GW823-FHT06D04
GCTTGTTGTTTCGGTCATAAGGGCGTTTCTTTCGATATCGTCTCATGACCTCAACACACAAGAAATCTGACAGGCTCCTGGCGACCCGCCTTGCCGTGCTGCCACGCCCTGCTTACCAGCGCGTGTCCCGTTCCCACGCCTTCATTTCTTCCTCGGCGCGCTCCTTGGTGTAGCCATAGCGCTCCTGGATGCGGCCGGCAAGCTGATCACGCTTGCCGTTGATCTGCGCGATGTCATCGTCGGTCAGCTTGCCCCACTTCTCCTTGACCTTGCCCTTCACTTGTTCCCACTTGCCTTCGATCTGGTCCCAGTTCATGTCGTGCTCCTTCATCCGGTGGCAAGGGGGCGCCATCAGAGGCGTCCCCTTGCGTGTGGTGCGGTGCGTGTCCCGCCATTGCTGGCGGGACACCGCGAAGGCTTACTTGCTGTACTTGGCCTTCACATCGGCCTGGCACTTGTCCTTGGACTCGCCCGAGAGCGCGTCGCAGCGTTCCTTGTCGGCCTTGTAGGCGGCGTCAGTGGCGTCCTTCTTCGCGTCGGCGCGGGCTTCCGCCACGTCGGCACGCGAACCGGTCGCCGCGGCCTTGTCGACCTTGGCAGCCATCAGTGCCTTTTCATGGGCGGCCTTGGCGTCCTTCTTGCAAACGTCCTTGTCATTGCCCTTCTTGTCGTCGCACATTTCCTTGGCGACGTCATAGTCGCGGTCGGCCTTGACCTTCTCGGCCTTGGCCATCGACTTCTGCGTGCCGTCGCGGCGGGCTTCTGCCTGGGCCTTGGCCACATCGCGGTCGCGCTTGGCCTCGGCCTTGCAAACGTCCTTGGCGTTGGCCTTCATGCCATCGCACTTGGCGGAGGCAGCCTTGTAGTCCGCATCAGCCTGCTTCACCGCGGCGTCATAGTCCGCCTTTGTCCCGGTTGCAGCCGTTCCGGTCGTGGTTGCTGGCGCGGTCATCTGGGCCAAAGCAAATCCCGCCGGTGCGGCAACCATCATCGAACACACTGCTGCGGTCAGCCATTTCTTCAACATGTCGATCTCCTTTCCGGGTGGATGCGTCAGGGTACGCATGAGAGGCCGGCGGCTATGCTGCTGGCCATGCCGTAAGTACAGAGTAGGCTCGGGGAAATATGGGAAGCAGGCGTCCGGCTCCGAAAGGAGCGTCAGACTATTCCGACATTGCGATTCGGGCGACGCACACGGCGGGGCATGCACCGGATTGCGGAGGGACTTGTGGAATGCGCCTTAAAAGAAAAAACGCCGCCCGGTGTGGGGGCGGCGTCATGCCTGGGGCCTGTCTGCAATGCCACACAGGCCGCGACCGCGGCCCTGTCATCAGCCCGCAATCGATGGCGTCAACCGGCTCTCGTCGGGCTTGTCGCCCTCCTCGTCCGGCCAGTTGCGGCCCACCATCCATTCATACAGGGTGGGCAGCACGATCAGCGTCAGCATGGTGGCGGTAATCAGCCCGCCGATGATGACGATGGCCAGCGGGCGCTGCGTCTCCGAGCCGATGGCGCGCGAGATGGCCATCGGGAACAAACCCAGCATGGCCAGCAGCGCGGTCATCAGCACCGTGCGCAGCCGGTCCATCGAGCCGGTCAGCACGGCCTGGCGCACCGGCATACCTTCATCGCGCAGCTGGTTGAAGTAGGTCACCATCACCACGCCGTTGAGCACCGCCTGGCCGAACAGCGCGATAAAGCCGATCGCCGCCGACACCGACAGTGGAATGCCGGTCAGGAACAGCGCGAACACGCCGCCGATCAGCGCGAACGGGATGTTCGAGATGATCAGCGTGGCGCTCTTGAACGACTTGAACGCATTGAACAGCAGCAGGAAGATCACCAGCACCGACAGCGGCACCACGATCGAGAGCCGCGCCATGGCGCGCTCCTGGTTCTCGAACTCGCCCGACCAGCTGATCTTGACGTCCTCGGCCTTGACATTCTTGGCCACCAGCGCCTGCATGTCCTTCACCACGCTGCCCATGTCGCGGTCGTGGATAAAAATGCCGATCGAGGTGGTGCGCTGGCCGTTCTCGCGGCTGATGTTCATCGCGCCGGATGCCGCGCGGAAGGTCACCAGCTGTGACAGCGGCACCTGCGCGCCGTCCGCGGTCTGCATGAAGATATTGGGCAGGTTCGGCAGCGCGCGCTCCGACGGCTTCAGGCGCACGGCAACGCTGAAGTGCTTCTCGCCCTCCCACAGCTCGGTCGCGGCCTTGCCGGCCAGCGCGGTTTCCATCAGGTCCTGCACGTCGGCCACGTTGATGCCGTAGCGCGCGGCCTGGGCGCGGTCGAACTCCAGCACGTACTGCGGCAGCTCGCCGTCGCGGTCGATAAAGGCCCGCATCACGCCCTTGACCGACTGCACGTTGGCCAGGATCTGGTCGGCCACCTGCTTGTTGTGCTCAAGGCTGTCGCTCTGGACCTTGATCACGATCTGGCCCTTGATCTGCGAGATGCTCTCCAGGATGTTGTCACGCACCGGCTGCGAGAAATTGGGCTCGATGCCGGGGAGCTGGCGCAGGTTCTTGTCGATCTCGCCGATGATGCCGCGCTTGTTGAAGCCGTCGCGCCACTGCTTCTCGGGCTTGAGGTCGACCAGGATCTCGACGGTGTTGATCAGCTTGGGATCGGTGCCGTCATCGGGGCGGCCCACCTTGGAGATGGTGGTGTTGACCTCCGGGGTCTTGCGGATCACGCCGCGCAGCAGCCGCGCCTGGTCGCGCGCTTCATCGATCGAGACCGACGCGGGCAGGTCGAAGCTGACCCACATCGAGCCTTCGTCCAGTTCGGGCAGGAACTCGCTGCCAAGGAACTTGCCCACGCCCACGGTCACCACCAGCAGGCCCACCGCCGCGCCCACCACCAGCTTCTTGTGGTCCAGCGCCCAGGCCAGCATCGGCTCATAGAGCCGCTTGCAGTGGCGCACGATGAAGTTGTCGTCGTGCGCGATGTTCTTGGTGAGCAGCAGGTGGCACAGCAGCGGCACCAGCGTCAGCGAGAGGATCAGGGAGCCGATCAGCGCGCCCGTCACCGTGTAGGCCATCGGCGCGAAGATCTTGCCCTCGTGCCGCTGCAGCGTGAAGATCGGGATGTGCGCCGCAATGATGATGACCATCGAGAACACGGTCGGACGGCCCACTTCCGTGGTGGCCTGCAGGATGGCGAGGAGGCGCGCCTTGCTGTCCTTGATCTGCTGCTCCTTCAGCTCGCCCAGCCGCTTGAAGATGTTCTCGACCACGATCACCGCGCCGTCGACGATGATACCGAAGTCCATCGCGCCAAGAGACAGCAGGTTGGCCGGAATGCCCACCCAGGTCAGGCCGATGAAGGTCGACAGCAACGCCAGCGGGATGATCAGCGCCACGATTGCCGCGGCACGCACGTTGGCCAGGAACAGGTACAGCACCGCCATCACCAGCAGCGCGCCTTCCACCAGGTTGCCGAACACGGTGTGCAGGGTCTTGTCGATCAGCGTGGAGCGGTCGTAGTACGGCACGATCTTCACGCCCTTGGGCAGGATCTGGTCGTCCAGCAGGTCGATCCTCTTCTTCAGCGCCTCCAGCACCAGCGACGGGTTCTCGCCCTTGCGCATCACCACGATGCCCGAGACGATGTCGTCCTCGTTGTCCTGGCCCATCAGGCCTTGCGGCGGCGCGCTGCCGACCCTCACGTCGGCGATATCCTTGACAAGGATGGGGGTGCCGTTGTTCTCGGCCACCACCACGTTGGCGATATCGGCCGAGGTACGGAAGCTGCCCAGCGAGCGCAGCAGGAACTGCTGCCGGCCGTGCGCCACGGCGCCGCCGCCGGCGTTGGCATTGGCGCGCTGCAGCGCGGTGAACAGCTGCGACAGTGAGATCTTGGCATCGCGCATGCGCGCCAGGTTGGGATTGACCTCGTACTGCTTGATGGTTCCGCCGATGGTGACCAGGTCGGCCACGCCCGGCACCTGGCGCAGGTTCTTCTCCACCACCCAGTCCTGCAGCGTGCGCAGCTCTTGCGCGGTATAGCCCTTGCCGGTCAGGCGGAAGCGGTAGATCTCGCCGATCGCGGTGGACAGCGGCGCCAGGTCCGGATGCACGCCGTCGGGCAGGTCCACGCTGCGCAGGCGCTCCAGGATCTGCTGGCGCGCGGTCACGTCGGTGGCCTTGTCATTGAAGGTCACCATCATGAACGACAGGCCGAACTGCGTATGCGAGAACACCCGCACCGCGTTGGGCGTGCCGGCCAGCGCGGTTTCGATGGGGATGGTGACCTGGCGCTCCACCTCTTCGGCGGCGCGGCCCGGGTACAGCGTGATGACGTTGACCTGGATGTCGGAGACATCCGGGAAGGCTTCGATCGGCAGGTTCTTGAACGCGGCCAGGCCGCCCCCGACGAAGATAAGCAGGCCCAGCCAGACAAAGAGCTTCTGGTGCAGGGCAAAGCTGACGATGCGCGAAATCATGTGGCGGCCGTCCTCACTTCTTCTCGGACGCACGCGCCGCGTTCACGGCCGTGGCATCGCGCAGGATGTCCTGCAGGTAGAGGTTGCCGTCGGTGATCACGGTCTCGCCGTCCTTCACGCCTTCAAGCAGCTCGGTGGTGCCGGGCAGCGTCACGCCCACGCGCACCAGGCGGCGCTCAAAGGTATTGGCGGCGGTGCGCACGAACACATAGTTGCGGTTCTCGGCCAGGAACACGGCCTTGGACGGCACGGCGATGCCCTTGAACGATGCGGCCGGCAGCTTCGCGGTGACGAACATCTCCGCCTTCAGGCGGCGCTCCGGGTTGGGCACCATCAGCCGCACCTTGATGCTGCGCGCGGTGGGATCGACATAGTCGGCGATCTTGATCACGGTGCCGGAGAAGGTCTCTCCGGGCCAGGCAGCGGTGGTCAGCTGCACGTCCACGCCCGGCTTGAACAGGCTCAGGTCAGCCTCGCCCGCGTCGACCTGCGCCCACAGCGTGGTCGGATCGGTCACCAGGAACAGCGGCGCGGCGGGCGGCTGGTCGGGGCGCAGTTCCATGCCAAGGTTGATGTTGCGCTCGACCACCAGGCCGTCGATCGGGCTGCGCAGCGGAAAGCGCTGGTTGACGGCGCCCGCGCCGCCTGCGGCCGCGCCGTACTGGCCCAGCGCCGCCTGGGTGCGCTGCAGGTCCGCCGCGGAACGCGCGGCGTCGGCCTGCGCCTGTTCCAGTTCCTTCTGCGCGATGATGCCGGCGCCGTACAGCTCGCGCTGCCGTGCCAGCGCCTTGGCCGCGACCGCGCTGTCGGCGGCGGCCTTGCGCGCATCGGCCTGGGCTACGCCGAAATCGGGCGAGGTCAGGCTGGCCAGCGGCTGGCCCGCTTTCACGGTGGTGCCGGGCTGCACCAGGATCTCGGTGACGCGGCCGGCAAACGGCGTCGACACGCGCACGGTCTTGTCCTCGTTCCACACCAGCCGGCCGGGCAGGCTCAGCATGCGCTCGCCGCCGGTCTTGGCGGCTTCGCCGGCGATGCCCGGCAGCGTCTTCACGCTGGCCGGGAACTGGATGGTATTGCCGCTGACCTTGGGCTCGTCATCGGCCTTGGGCGCTTCAGACTTGCCGCAGGAGGCCAGCGCCAGCGCGCACAGAGACAGGGCAGCAACCCGTGCGGGCAGGCCGGCGGGGAAATGGACGGAAGACATGCGGCGGGACATGCGTGACAGGAGAGAGTGCATTGGATTCGCTGGAACTGCGGTTCAGGGACGCGAGGTGGTCGTCGCAGTGCCGGTCGTGGAGGTCTGCAGCGCGGCGCGGTAGGCCGACAGGGCCTTGGCGTAATCGCCTTGGGCGCTGACGGCGTCGAGCCGGGTCTGGCGCAGCGCGCGGCGGGCATCGAGCAGGTCGAGCACGCCGGTGGCGCCCTTGCCGTAGGCAAACTCGGCGCTGCCGGCCACGCTTTCGGCAGCGGGCAACACGTCGTCGCGCATCTGCCGCAGTGACTGGCGCGAGGCTTCGAGCTGGCTGCGCAGCCGTTCCATCTCATTGCCGGCTTCAAGCAGCACGCGGTTGCGCTCGTCCAGCGCGGCGTAGTAGTCCACCTCGGCGCGGCGGGCCTCGCCGCCGTTGCGGTGGCGCACGTACAGCGGGATCGTCAGGAACACGCCGTAGCTGTTGCCGCTGCCATTGGTATTGGTGGCGGAGACCGGATAGTGCTCAGCCTGCGCGCCCACGGTCACGTCAGGCACGCGGCCGGCGCGTGCCAGGTCGCGGGCGGCGGCGGCCGCCGCCAGGCGGGCCTCGGCCGCGGTCACGTCGGGGCGGCGCTGCAGCGTGTCGGGGTCGACCTGCGGCACGGGGGTATCCAGCGGCGGCCAGTCCGGCACCAGCCGGTTGTCGGCGAGCGTGCCGGGCACGCCCATGGCCTGCGCCAGCTGGGCCTTGTCGCGGCTGTGGTCGGCCATGGCCTGGCGCATGTCGTTCTGCGCGCGCAGCGCGTCGAGCTGCAGCTTGGTCACATCGGCGCGCGAGACGTCGCCGGCCTTGAGGCGGGTCTCGCTGGCCTGGCGGGTGCGGTCGTACAGGCCCAGCATCTCCCTGAGCACGCCCACGCGCTCCTGGCTGATCACCGCCTCATAGAAGGCCTGCTCCGCCCCGGCGGTCTGCTGCACCACCACCGCCTGCACCACTTCGCCGGCGGCCGCGCTGGCCTTGCGCGCGGCGTCCACGCGCAGGCCGCCCTTGTTGGCGGTCTCGATCAGCTGGTCCACGCGCAGGGTGGAGTCCACGGTCTTGCTGCGCAGGTTGCCCGAGCCGATGCCGGCATGCGGGTTGATGTTGGTCACGCCCAGGCTCAGCACCGGGTTGGGCCGCTGCGAAGCGATCTGTATGTCCGCCTGGCTGGCTTCGACGCCGCGGCGGGCGGCGATGATGTCGCGATTGCAGCGAAGTGCGTCCAGGCGCACCTGCGCCAGGGTCAGCGTCGCGCCCGCCGGCGGCGGCACGCAAGGACCGGCAGCATCTGCGGAATCAGCGGAAGGAAGCGGATCGGCGGGGCGTTCGGCGGCAAGGATTGCCGCGGGCCGGGCCAGAACCCCCAGTACCAGCAGGGCACCCACGGCAATACGGGAAAAGACAAAAGGCACGGTCAGTCAGGCTCAGTTCGACAACGGTCTGCGGTAAACGACCGTGCCCGCCGAACGGTGCACCGGGGCGGCAAATATTCATCCGACCCCGATCCCGCCAGTGCGGTCGCGAAGCGTGGCTGTCTTGGTGCGCCCTCGCCTGCAGTCCTGATGCATCAAACGCCACCCGGACACGATCTCCCGCACGCATTCAAACCGAATCGCATTACAAACAGCTTTCATTGGGCTGACAAAAGCCTTTAACTACGCGAAAACCCTAGCCAACCGGAAAAAACAACCACCGCTGCGGGCCGTTGCCGGCCATGCCGTCGGAAATTGGGGCGGACCTGATCCCTTCGTCCGCCCTCATTTCTCCTTACCCCTTCACACGGTCATCCAGCCCCAGGCTGCGGCCGATGATCTCCTTCATGATCTCGCTGCTGCCGGCGTAGATGCGCGAGATGCGCGCGTCGGTGTACATGCGGCAGATGCGGTATTCCTCCATATAGCCGGCGCCGCCGTGCAGCTGCACGCCCTCATCGACCATGCGCCCCTGCAGTTCCGACGTGAGCAGCTTGGCCGACGCCGCCGTCTCCACGGTCAGCGTGCCGGCGTTGTGCTGCAGCACGCACTGGTCGACGAAGGTCTGCAGCGCATCCAGCTGCGCACGCAGCTCGGCCAGCCTGAAGCGCGAGTTCTGGAACGTGCCGATCGCCCGGCCGAAGGCCTTGCGCTCCTTGACGTAGTCCAGCGTGAGGTCGAACGCCACCTGCGCCGACGCCATGTAGCCGCAGGCGCCAATCAGCCGCTCTTCAGCCAGGTGGCGCGTCAGGTAGCGGAAGCCCTGGCCGGGCTCGCCCAGCACGTTGGCCTTGGGCACCTTGACGTTGTCGAAGAACAGTTCGGAGGTGTCCTGCGAGTGCAGGCCCATCTTGCGCAGCTTGCGCCCGCGCTCGAAGCCCGGCATGCCGCGCTCGACGATAAAGAGGCCAAGGCCGTGGCTGCGCTCCGGATCGGTGCGCGCGACCACCACCACAAAGTCGGCCAGCTGGCCGTTCGAGATATAGGTCTTGGCGCCGTTCAGCACCCAGTGGTCGCCGTGGTCCTCGGCACGCGTGCGCATGCCGGCCAGGTCGGAGCCGGCCTGCGGCTCGGTCATGGCGATGGCAAAGATCGACTCGCCGCGCGCGGCCGCCGGCAGCAGGCGCTGGCGTTGCTCCTCATTGCCGATGCGGCCGATATACGGCGCCACCAGCCGCGAGTGCAGCGTGCCGAAAAATCCCGAGTCGCCGTGGCGCGCGTTTTCCTCGATCAGGATCTGCTCATAGCGGAAATCCTCCACGCCGGCGCCGCCGTATTTCTCATCGGCCCACATCAGCAGGTAGCCCTGCTCGCCGGCCTTGCGGAACACCTCGCGGTCCACGCAGCCCTGTTCGCGCCAGCGCTCGCCGTGCGGCCCCACCTCGCGCTGGTAGAAGCGGCGGGCGGATTCGCGGAAGGCGTCGTGTTCGGCTTCGAAGATCAGGCGTTGCATGGCGGGGTCTCCTGGTGTTTTTGAGAGTGACCGCCTAAGTGTCTGCCGTGCAGCGGCTATGAGATTCGTCCGAAAGGATGATTTTTCCTACCGCAGCCGAACGGACAGGTTTGAAGGAGAAGCCAGCTTGAATGCAATTTTATTGATATGAAGTGGAAATAACTTTCATTTACCCGCCGCAACGGTTTGCGCCAATACTGGAATCACAGATACCTATTCGATGGAGCGGGAACATGGAAGCCGTCCTCTGGATTGCCCTGGCACTGGCACTGGTGGCACTGGGAGGCAGCGTCACCTGGCTGATCGGGACGCGGGTGCCCGAGCCGGTGTTCGAACGCGCGCAACTGCATGGCCGCTTTGCCGGGCTGGAACCCCGCCCGCCGCGCGGCGGCGGACGCGGGCGCCGGGTGCGGCGCGTGCGGCAATGGCGCCTGGTGGCCGTGCCCGGCCCGATGGGCCAACTGGTGCCGGTCCGGATCTGACCGCTTTGCGCTACTGCGGGAAATCCCAGCGCTGCGACCAGTCGGATTCTTCGCGCACGATGTCACGCAGGATGCGCACCGCGTCCTGCGCCGCGCCTGTTGGGGTCCTGGCGCAGACGAGGAACACCGGATAAGAGAACTCTGAGGCGCCTTCCACGCGCGCCAACACCCCGCTGTCCAGGTAGCTCTGCACCACGCGTGTCCGGAAATAGCCGCTGCCGCCGAACTGCAGGATGTACTGCAGCGCCAGCGGCCCCAGGTTGAAGTACAGCGAGGCGCGCGCATGCTCCGGCAGCGCGCTGTCATGCTGGCGGCGGAATTCCGGCCCCCAGTCGACATAGACATAGCCGCCATCGCGCTGCGTCGAGCGGATCAGGATCAGCTTCTCTTCCATCAGCGCCTCGACATGCATGCCGGGCGCATACTCCGGCTGGTAGACCAGCGCCGCGTCCAGCGTGCCTGACTGCAGCTTGCGCTGCAGTTCCGCCCCTTCCCCCACTTCCGCCCGCACCGCCTGCGCCGGCATCAGCTGGCGCAGGCGCGTGGTCCACAGCAGCACCAGCGGATTGCCCAGGCTGATTTCCGTGCCGAAACGAAACAGGCTGGCCAGCCCCGCCGGCAACGGCAGTTCGCGGCAGGCCGCCTCCCAGGTCTGCACCAGCTGGCTGGCGTAGCCGAGAAAGCGCTGGCCATCGGGCGTCAGCCGTGCGCCCGCCTTGTTGCGATCGAACAGGCGGCAGTTCAGTTGCGATTCCAGGCTCTTGATGCGCGCGGTCACGGCGGTCTGCGTGACATGCAGCTTGTCGGCCGCGGCCAGCAGGCTGCCGGTGCGAACGACTTGCAGGAAGGTGCGGGCGAGTTCGATGTCCATGGGGCGGGGGATTAACGGTGTGACGAATTGTAGGCAATTGAGGGCGAATATTCCGCAATTGCCGTCACATGCCCCGCCGACGGTACTGCAACTATGCTGTCTTGTTCGGATGGGCCCCGCCGGGTCAGCGCGCCGGCTGCGGCCGCACCGCCGCTGGCATCGCAACCGGCACGGCGCCTGCCGCCGGCGCGCTGCGCGCCTCGCGCGGCGGCCTCAGCGGCGCGAGGCCTTCCGGCTCCCGCAAGGCCAACCCATTGTCATAGCCAGTGGCAACGGCCTCCAGGTATCCGGGGGCAAACTTCTGTTCCGGCGTCACGGCCTGCACGGCCGGCGCTGCAGCCTGCGGCGCCTCGGACTGGGCGCAGGCGACGCTGTTGATGCATAAGCCCAGCACGCGCAGCAGCGCCATGGCCTGGCGCGAGCGGTGCAGGATTGCGGGCGGGCGCGGCGCGGCCTGCCCTGTCTGGCATTGGGATCGGGTGTTCATCGGGGTTCTCCGGGAAGCCATTGCTGGCAGGTGGCACAACGAGCCGCGGCGCCGCGCTCGCTGTCCATTGCGCAATGACCGTGCCACCGCCGCAAGGCTGGTTGCGGCGTGGATTACGGCACTTTCCGGGGACGGAATGGTGGGGCCAGGCCAACGCTGGCAACGGGGATGTCGGTCGATCTCCAACACTCCCGGCGGCATCCGCGCCGCGACGGGCGCGTGGGTGCCGCCCTCAGGGCTTGACCGCCGCCGCCAGCACCGCCGGCATCGGCACCTCGAAGCCGCTGCCGCGCATATAGGCGGCGACGGTGCCGCGCAGCACGGCGCGGATCTCATCGCGGGCCCTGGGGGTCTGCGCGCGCAGCGTGGCGGCGGCTCGCACGGTGCCCTGGGCCAGCGCATCGAACAGCTGGTCGGGCGTGGAGAAGCGCCATACCTGCGGCACGCTGCGGCATGTGGGCGAGACAAAGCCGGCCTGCTGCAACGCGGTGCGGCAATGGCCCGGATCGCTGAACAGGAAGAAGTTCGGCCCCACGGGGAGATCGACCTCCATCGAGCCGCAGGCGCGGATCGCGGCATAGACCGCGCCGAAGCCGACCGCGCGCTCGGGCGTGTCCCACACGGTGAAGGCGATGCGCCCGCCCGGGCGCAGCACGCGGAACGCTTCGGCCAGCGCGGCCTCCGGGTCGGACAGGTGGCACATGCCGAAGCCATTGACCACGGCATCGAAGCTGGCATCGTCGAACGGCAGCGCCTGCGCATCGGCCTGCTCGTAGTGGACATCCGGATGGAGCTTGCGCGCCAGCTGCACCTGCGCCAGCGAGAAATCGATGCCGACGGACTCGGCGCCGCGCCGCACCGCCCCAGCCGCGACATGGCCGGAGCCGGTGGCCACGTCCAGCACGCGCAGCCCGCTGGCCACATGGGCGTCATCCAGCAGGGACTCGACCGATTGCCGGGTCACGTGCGACAGATGCTCCTGGTACTGGCTGACGACCTCGGGATCTTCCCAGCCGGCCAGCTCAAAGGCCCGAAACGAATCTGCGGTGTGGTCCATGCCCTCTCCTCGGCGTCGATGCCAGGCTGCCGGTTTGCGCGGACGCAGTGCCCCTCCGCCGTCTGACCCCAGTAAAGCCAAGTATAGACAGCGCCGGCGGCGCGCAGCGGCCGGGCGCCCTGGCCGGCACCCGGATTGCCCTCAGGCAAAGCGCAGCGTGGCCGCGCCGGCGGCGATCAGGCACGCCGCGCCCAGGCGGGCGGCGCCCACCCGCTCCTTGAGCAGCAGTCCGGAGATCAGCGCGCCGAACAGGATCGAGGACTCGCGCAGGGCCGCCACCGGAGCCACCGGCGCGCGTGTCATCGCCCACAGCGACAGCCCGTAGGACGCCAGCGTGCCGCCGCCCCCAACCAATGCGAACACCAGGTTGCGCCGCACGTAGCCGGCCAGTGCCGGCCGGCGCGCCACCAGCGCCCACGCCGCCAGCGGCACCGCGGTCAGCACGAAGATCCAGAACGCATACGCTACCGGCGCGCCGGAGCGGCGCACGCCGGTGCCGTCGATCAGCGTATAAGCGGCGATCACCAGCGCGTTCAGCAGGGCCAGCCACATGCCTTCACGGCTGCCAGCGGCAGCGCGGGCACCGTGACCGCCGCCCGCCATGGCCAGGATGCCCAGGCTGACCACGGCGATGCCGCCCCACGCCAGCCCCGAAAGGTGCTCGCCCAGCCAGCCCACGCTGGCCACCGCCACCAGCAGCGGCGCGGTGCCGCGCATCAGGGGGTAGGTCTGGCTCATGTCCGCGGTGTGGTAGATGCGTGCCACCAGCGCGAAATACACCACGTGCACGCCCACTGACGCGGCGATGAACGGCCAGCTCGCCGGCGCCGGCTGCGGCAACGCCGGCAGCGCCACGGCGCCCATCAGGCCGGCGCTCACCGCCACCATCACCGTCGACAGCATCTTGTCGCCGCCACCCTTGACCACCGCGTTCCAGGCGGCATGCAGGAACGCGGCGAGCAGGACGACTGCGAAGACAGTGAGAGACATGGGCGGCAGCGGACTCGGGGGGGCGCCGTCATTCTAGCGGCGCAGTGCCGCCGCTGCCGCGCCATGGTCCGCCTACTTCGCGCCGCTGACCCGCCACACCGTATTGCCGACGTCATCGGCCACCAGCAGTCCGCCGCGCGGGTCGATCGCCACGCCCACCGGCCGCCCGCGCGCGTTGCCGTCCTCATCGAGAAAGCCGGTCAGCACGTCGAACGGAGCGCCGTTGGGCCGGCCCTTGCTGAACGGCACGAAGATCACCTTGTAGCCCGCCAGCGGCCTGCGGTTCCACGACCCGTGCTGGCCGACGAACATGCCTTCGCTGAAGCGCGCCGGCAAGCTGTTGCCGCCGGCGGCGGCCAGCCCGAGCGATGCGGTGTGTGCCCCCACGGCATAGTCCGGCACGATGGCCCTGGCCACCAGGTCCGGCGCCGGCGGCTTCACGCGTGCGTCGACATGCTGGCCGTAGTAACTGTAGGGCCAGCCATAGAAGCCGCCGTCGCGCACCGAGGTGATGTAGTCCGGCACCAGGTCACTGCCGATCTCGTCGCGCTCGTTGACAGCAGTCCAGAGCATGCCGGTGACCGGCTCCCACGCCATGCCGTTGGGATTGCGCAGGCCGCTGGCAAAGATCCGGTGCGTGCCGGTCTTGGGGTCGACCTCCCAGATGGCGGCGCGGCCGACCTCCCTGGCCATGCCGTGCTCGCCCACGTTGCTGTTGGAACCCACCGTCACGTACAGCTTGCTGCCGTCGCGGCTGGCGATCAGGCTCTTGGTCCAGTGATGGTTGAGCGGCCCGCCGGGCAGGTCCACCACCTTCTGCGGCGCGGCAGTGATCTGGGTCTGTCCGGGCTGGTACGGGAAGCGCAGCACCGCGTCGGTGGCGGCCACGTAGAAGTCGTTGCCGACCAGGGCCATGCCGAACGGCGAGTTCAGGTCCTTCAGGAACACCGAGCGCTGGTCGGCCACGCCGTCGCCGTTGGTGTCGCGCAGCAGCGTGATGCGGTTGGCGCTGGGGGTGCCGGCGCCGGCGCGCTTCATCAGCTTCTTCATGATCCAGCCGCGGATGCCCTTGCCATCGTCGGGCTTGGGCGGGGCATTGCTCTCGGCCACCAGCACGTCGCCGTTGGGCAGCACGTAGACCCAGCGCGGATGGTCCAGCTTGTCGGCGAAGGCCGTAACCGCCATGCCTGCGGCCGGCACCGGGCGCTGGCCCGCTGCCCAGCCGATGGCCGGCGCGATCTTGACGGTGGGGATCGCGGTCTGGTTGGGTGGCGGCAGCTGCGGCACGGGGCCAAAGCCCGCTTCGGAAGGCAGCTTGGCCGATTCGCCGCAGGCGGCGAGCGCAGCGGTGGCGCCCGCCAGCAGGACGACACGCAACAGGGAGATGGCGGTGGGCATCGGCATGATCCGGGCTCCTCAGGCAACGCGGGGCGGCGCGCCTGTCCCTGGACTATAGGATGCGGGCCACCCGCCCCTCTGTAGACGCCGGGGAAGCCACCGTGCAGGACGATGGCCACGCACGCCGCGGCTGCCTCAGCCGCGGTGCGGCGTATCGAGCCCCTTCACCACGGCCGGGCGCTTGACGAACGCCTCCAGCACGCGCCTGACATGCGGGAAGTCCTGGATGCCGACCAGTTCGCCCGCCTCATAGAAGCCAACCAGGTTGCGCACCCACGGAAAGGTGGCGATGTCGGCGATGGTGTATTCGTCACCCATGATCCAGTCGCGCCCTTCCAGCCGCTGGTTCAGCACATTCAGCAGGCGCCGGCTTTCGGCCACGTAGCGGTCGCGCGGGCGCTTGTCCTCGTACTCCTTGCCGGCGAACTTGTGGAAAAAGCCCACCTGCCCGAACATCGGCCCGATGCCGCCCATCTGGAACATCACCCACTGGATGGTTTCGTAGCGGCGCGCGGGGTCGGCCGGGATCAGCTTGCCCGACTTGTCGGCCAGGTAGAGCAGGATCGCGCCCGACTCGAACAGCGCCAGCGGCTTGCCGCGCGGGCCGTTGGGATCGAGGATGGCGGGAATCTTGTTGTTCGGGCTCAGCGACAGGAACTCCGGCGACATCTGGTCGTGGGCGTCGAAGCGTACCAGGTGCGGTTCATACGGCTGGCCGGTCTCCTCCAGCATGATCGACACCTTGACCCCGTTGGGCGTGGGCAGGGAATACAGCTGGATGCGGTCGGGATGCTGCGCCGGCCATTTGCGGGTGATGGGGAAAGCGGACAAATCGGGCACACTGGCTCCTGGTTCAGGCGCTTGCGCACTGCGCAAGAAGGCGCCGGACGTTGGAAAAACCCGATCATAAACCGCCCGTGCCATGCATGCAGCGCAGGGCCTCAGGCGGTCTCGGCCGGCTGCACCGCGCGATGCAGGGCCGCGCGCAAGCACCGCGAGAACCTGATGCGCAAGCTCGACCTGCACAACACGGCCGAAGTGGTGGCGTACGCCGCGCGCCACGGCGTTCCGCTGGACTGAACCATCCGCCTGCGCCGCGGCGTGTCGCTGAAAGCAAAAAAGGGGGCCCGCAAGCGGGGGCCCCTTCTTCATGCCAGCCTGACTGCGCGGCTTACACCGTCACGCCGTCGGCCACTTCCTTGAAGTCCTCGATCTGGTCGAAGTTCATGTACTTGTAGATCTTGTCGCCGTTGGCATTGAGCACGCCCATGTCGGCCATGTACTCTTCCTTGGTCGGGATGCGGCCCAGGCGCGAGCAGATCGCCGCCAGTTCGGCGGAACCCAGGTACACGTTGGTGTTCTTGCCCAGGCGGTTCGGGAAGTTACGCGTGCTGGTCGACATGACCGTGGCACCTTCGCGCACCTGTGCCTGGTTGCCCATGCACAGCGAGCAGCCCGGCATTTCGGTGCGGGCACCGGCGGTGCCGAACACGCCGTAGTGGCCTTCCTCGGTCAGCTGCTTCTGGTCCATCTTGGTCGGCGGAGCCACCCACAGCTTGACCGGGATGTCGCGCTTGCCTTCCAGCAGCTTGGAAGCTGCGCGGAAGTGGCCGATGTTGGTCATGCACGAACCGATGAACACTTCATCGATCTTGGCGCCGGCAACTTCCGACAGGGTCTTGACGTCGTCCGGGTCGTTCGGGCAAGCCACGATCGGCTCATGCACGTCGGCCAGGTCGATCTCGATCACGGCGGCGTACTCGGCGTCGGCGTCCGGCTCCAGCAGCTTGGGATCGGCCAGCCACGCTTCCATGGCCTTGATGCGGCGCTGCAGGCTGCGCGGGTCCTGGTAGCCCTGGGCGATCATCCACTTCAGCAGCGTGATGTTGCTGTTGATGTATTCGATGATCGGGTCCTTGTTCAGGCGCACCGTGCAACCGGCGGCCGAACGTTCCGCCGAGGCGTCCGACAGTTCAAACGCTTGCTCGACCTTCAGGTCGGGCAAGCCTTCGATTTCCAGGACGCGGCCCGAGAAGATGTTCTGCTTGCCTTGCTTGGCCACGGTCAGCAGGCCTTGCTTGATCGCGTACAGCGGAATCGCGTTGACCAGGTCGCGCAGGGTCACACCCGGCTGCATCTTGCCCTTGAAGCGGACCAGCACCGATTCCGGCATGTCCAGCGGCATCACGCCAGTGGCGGCGGCAAAGGCCACCAGGCCCGAACCTGCCGGGAAGCTGATGCCGATCGGGAAGCGGGTGTGCGAGTCGCCGCCGGTGCCGACGGTGTCGGGCAGCAGCATGCGGTTCAGCCACGAGTGGATCACGCCGTCGCCCGGGCGCAGCGAGATGCCGCCGCGGGTGCTGATGAACTCAGGCAGGGTGTGGTGGGTCTTGACGTCGACCGGCTTCGGATACGCGGCGGTGTGGCAGAACGACTGCATCACCAGGTCGGCCGAGAAGCCCAGGCAGGCCAGGTCCTTCAGCTCGTCGCGGGTCATCGGGCCGGTGGTGTCCTGCGAGCCCACCGAGGTCATCTTCGGTTCGCAGTACGTGCCCGGGCGAATGCCCTTGCCTTCGGCCAGGCCGCAGGCGCGGCCAACCATCTTCTGCGCCAGCGTGAAGCCCTTGCCGGTATCGGCCGGGTTCTGCGGCAGGCGGAACAGCGTCGACGGGGCCAGGCCCAGCGCCTCGCGCGCCTTGGCGGTCAGGCCACGGCCGACGATCAGCGGAATACGGCCGCCGGCGCGGACTTCGTCAAACAGCACGTCGGACTTGACCTTGAACTCGGCGATCACTGCGCCGTCCTTCAGGGCCTTGCCTTCGTACGGGCGCAGTTCGACCACGTCGCCCATTTCCATCTTCGACACGTCCAGCTCGATCGGCAGCGCGCCGGCGTCTTCCATGGTGTTGTAGAAGATCGGGGCGATCTTGTTGCCCAGGCACACGCCGCCGAAGCGCTTGTTCGGGATGAACGGGATGTCTTCGCCGGTGAACCACAGCACCGAGTTGGTGGCGGACTTGCGGCTCGAGCCGGTACCGACCACGTCGCCCACGTAGGCGACCAGGTGGCCCTTTTCCTTCAGCGACTCGATGAACTTGACCGGGCCGCGCTTGCCGTCTTCTTCCGGCTGGAACGCCGCGCCTTCGCGCTTGTTCTTCAGCATGGCGAGCGCGTGCATCGGGATGTCCGGGCGGGTGGTGGCGTCCGGGGCCGGCGAGAGGTCGTCGGTGTTGGTTTCGCCCGGCACCTTGAACACGGTGATGGTCAGGCTTTGCGGCACTTCCGGGCGGCTGGTGAACCACTCGGCGTCGGCCCAGCTTTGCAGCACGGCCTTGGCATTGGCATTACCCTTGTCCGCCTTTTCCTTCACGTCGTGGAAGGCGTCGAACATCAGCAGGGTCTTCTTCAGCGCCTCGGCGGCGACGGTGCCGACCTCGGCATCGTCCAGCAGCTCGATCAGCGGCGAGATGTTGTAGCCGCCCAGCATTGTGCCCAGCAGCTCGGTCGCCTTGGCGCGCGAGATCAGCGCGCACTTCTCTTTACCCAGCGCCACGGCGGCCAGGTACGAGGCCTTGACCTTGGCGGCGTCATCCACGCCGGCCGGCACGCGGTAGGTGATCAGCTCGACCAGGTTCTGCTCTTCACCGGCGGGCGGGTTCTTCAGCAGTTCGACCAGCTCGGCCGTCTGCTTGGCGGTCAGGGGCAGAGGGGGGATGCCAAGCGCGGCGCGCTCGGCCACATGTGCGCGATAGTTTTCAAGCATGGGAACCTGCTGAGTAATTAGGTTTAGAAAATCTCGTTACGTCGCGATTGTAGTCCGAAGCCGCTCCTTGGTCAAATGTCTTATATCTTATATAAGAGTGAAAACAAAAAATACCATGAAAATCAAGGCATTGGAAACTTAATTGCCTACGAATCCACATGAATCACTACCCGACTAGCGTAGTAGGGAATGCATGACGGCGCTCCCGCGACCGGCCCCGCGGCCCGGCCAGGAATCGCGGCAGCTTGCACCAGCACTCAAGTTCACACGACATCAAGCGTTAACCAGCCTGCAGGCGCGCATCACAGGGCGCCCGCTCGCGTAGCCGTGCCTGCTCCCTTTCCGCTCAAATGGCCAAGCTGAAAGGGTTTCCCCCTTTTTTTCGGCCCTTTGCTGGCCTGCGATTCCGGAAGAATGGCAGGCATTCCGATACAGGCTTCTCATGGCGAACACGGCTTCCCCTCCCCGGACTGGCAACACAGGCAAGCGCGGCCGGCTGCTGCTGATCGGCGCCGGCGTGCTGGTGGTGGCACTGGGCGCCGGAGGCTTCGTGCTGGGCAGCGTGCTGAGCAACCGCCAGCCGGCGGCGCCCGCTGCGCCCGCCGCCCCGGTCGTACCGCCGCCGATCTTCGTGCCGCTGGACGCGTTCACCGTCAACCTGCGCAGCGACGACGGCGACCGCTTCCTGCACACCGGCCTGTCGCTGAAGGTGGCCGATGCCGAAACCCAGGCACGCTTGGCGCAGTACCTGCCCGAGGCACGCAGCCGCATCCTGCTGCTGCTGTCGGCCAGGCAGCCGGCCGACCTGGCCACCGTCGAAGGCAAGCGCAAGCTGGCCGACGACATCCGCGACACCATCAGCAAGCCGTTTGCCAGCGGCCTGCCGGCGCAGCGGGTGCTGGACGTGCTCTTCACCTCTTTCGTGGTGCAGTAAGCGCAAGCCAGGGCCGCACCGGATTCATCCATAACGCCGCACAAGGGGCAGGACACTAGATGGCCTACGACAAGTTCCTCTCGCAAGACGAGGTCGACGAGCTGCTCAAGGGCGTATCCGGCGAAGCCGATACGCCCAAGGCCAGCGAGCCTGCGCTCGACGAGGGCGGTGTGCGCCCCTACAACCTGGCCACGCAGGAACGCATCATCCGCGGCCGCCTGCACACGCTGGAGATCATCAACGAGCGTTTTGCGCGCTCGATGCGCACGGCGCTGTTCAATTTCATTCGCCGCGGCGCTGACATCACCGTAGGCAGCATCAGGATCGAGAAATTCGGCGACTTCGCGCGCAACCTGCCGATGCCGACCAACCTGAACCTGGTCCACCTGAAGCCGCTGCGCGGCACGGCGCTGTTCGTCTACGACCCGAACCTGGTGTTTCTGGTGGTGGACAACCTGTTCGGCGGCGACGGCCGCTTCCACACCCGCGTGGAAGGCCGCGACTTCACCCAGACCGAGCAGCGCATCATCCAGCGCATGCTGGAGCTGACGCTGGCCAGCTACGGCAACGCCTGGCGCACCGTGCACCCGATCGAGACTGAGTACATCCGCTCGGAGATGCACCCCAAGTTTGCCAACGTCGCCACCCACAACGAGGCCGTGGTGACCACCGCCTTCCATATCGAACTGGGCGCCGTCGGCGGGCAGCTTCATGTCTGCCTGCCGTACTCGATGATCGAGCCGCTCAAAGACCTGCTGATGAATCCGCTGCAGGATGAGAAGGAAGTCGACAAGGGCTGGGTCACGCAACTGTCCACGCAGCTGCGCGCGGCCGAGGTGGAGCTGGTGGCCGAGTTCGCGCACCTGCAAAGCACCGTGGCCGAAGTGCTGGCGATGCGCGCCGGCGACGTGCTGCCGATCGAGCTGCCGGAGAAGGTATTTGGCAAGGTGGACGGCGTGCCCGTCATGCAATGCGGCTTCGGCACGATGAACGGCCAGTACGCGCTGCGGGTAGAACGAATGATCAATCACCAGGACGGCGATTCCCACCTGGACACCGAGGACAGCGATTATGAGTGACGGCATCGAGGACAAGCCCGTCGATCCGATGGACGACTGGGCCAGCGCGCTGGCCGAGCAGACCAGCGCCACATCCGCCGCAACCCCCGCAGCTGCCGCACCGGCGGCCCAACCCGCGGCCACCCCGGCCGCCGCCACCGTGTTCCAGCCGCTGGCGAAGGAAGCGCCGAGCGGCTTCCGCAACGATATCGAGATGATTCTCGATATCCCGGTGCAGCTGACCGTGGAACTGGGCCGCACCAAGGTGCCCATCAAGAACCTGCTGCAGCTGGCGCAGGGCTCGGTGGTGGAGCTGGACGGCCTGGCCGGCGAGCCGATGGACGTGCTGGTCAACGGCTACCTGATCGCGCAGGGCGAGGTGGTGGTGGTGAACGACAAGTTCGGCATCCGCCTGACGGACATCATCACGCCGTCCGAACGCATCCGGAAGCTGAACAAATGACCATACAGACGCGCGCCAGCCTGGCCGTGCTTGCGGCGCTGCCGGGGGCCGCCATGGCCGCCGACGGCACGCATGTGCCGGCCATCAGCGGCGCGGCCAGCCTGGCGCAGGCCGGGCTGGGGCTGTTCGCCATCGTCGCGCTGATCCTGGGCATGGCCTGGGTGGCCCGGCGCGCCGGCCTGGTGCGTCACGCCACCGGCGGCGCGATGAAGGTGGTCGGCAGCACCATGCTGGGCGCACGCCAGCGCCTGGTGCTGGTCGAGGTGGGCGATACCTGGCTGGTGCTGGGCGTGAGCCCCGGCGAAATCCGGCCGCTGCATACCCTGCCTGCGGGCACCACCGCAGCCAATCCCCTCGCCGCCACCGGCGGTGCAGGCCCTTCGCAACAGCCGGGTGGCGGCACCTTTGCCGAAAAGCTGCTGCGCTCGATGCAGGATCACCTCAAGTCATGAATTTCCCGCGTGCCGCGCTGCGGCGCCCGCTGCCGGGCCCGCTGCTGTCCCTGCTCGCGCTGATGCTGGCCGTTGCCGCGCTGGTGCCCGCACAGGCCTGGGCCCAGACACTGCCCGGCGTCGTCAGCAAGCCCGCCCCGGGCGGCGGCCAGATCTGGTCGCTGCCGGTGCAGACGCTGCTGCTGCTGACCTCGCTGTCGTTCCTGCCGGCGGCGATGCTGATGATGACCGGCTTCACCCGCGTCATCATCGTGCTGGGCCTGCTGCGCAGCGCACTGGGCACCGCCAGCTCGCCGCCCAACCAGGTGCTGGTGGGCCTGTCGCTGTTCCTGACCTTCTTCGTGATGGCACCGGTGTTCGACCGCGTCTACAACGACGCCTACAAGCCGCTGTCGGAAAACAAGATCAGCCTGGAGGCCGCCGCGGCCAAGGCCGCGGAGCCGCTCAAGGCCTTCATGCTGCGCCAGACCCGCGAGAAAGACCTGGCCATGTTCGCGCAGATGGCCAAGGCGCCGGAGATGCAGGGCCCCGAGGAAGTGCCGCTCAGCATCCTGGTGCCGGCCTTCGTCACCAGCGAGCTGAAGACCGCGTTCCAGATCGGCTTCACCATCTTCATCCCGTTCCTGATCATCGACCTGGTCGTTGCCAGCGTGCTGATGGCGATGGGGATGATGATGGTGCCGCCGGCCACCATCTCGCTGCCGTTCAAGCTGATGCTGTTCGTGCTGGTCGACGGCTGGCAGCTGCTGCTGGGTTCGCTGGCACAGAGCTTCATGAACTGAGGCAGCCCCAGCTCCCGCCACACACCGCAGACTCCGAGCCATGACACCCGAGACCGTAATGACCATCGCCACCCAGGCGATGAAGATGACCCTGCTGCTGGCCGCCCCGCTGCTGCTGGTGGCGCTGGCCGCCGGCCTGGTGGTCAGCCTGTTCCAGGCCGCGACGCAGATCAACGAGATGACGCTGAGCTTCATCCCCAAGCTGATCGCGCTGTTCGCCACCATGGTGCTGGCCGGGCCGTGGATGATCAACTCCATGGTCGACTACATGCGCGAAGTGTTCCAGAGCATTCCCGCGCTGGCGCACTGACTGCGGCCGCGCTCGCTGTCGTCACCCCCTCGCCCTCCCTGCCCGCTGACTCCCCGCCGTGGTCGAATTCACCTCAGCCCAGCTCTACAGCTGGCTCGTGGCGTTCCTGTGGCCCTTTTTCCGGCTCCTGGCCCTGATCGGCACCGCGCCGCTGTTCGGTGAGTCCACCATCCCGCGGCGCGCCAAGATCGCACTGTCGGCGATGATTGCGATGGTGGTGTCGCCCACCATCGCGCAGCTGCCGGTGGTGCCGGTGTACTCCTTCGGCGGTCTGATGATTATTCTCAACGAGATCGGCATCGGCCTGGCCACCGGCTTCGCCATGCGGCTGGTCTTTGCCACCGTGCAGCAGGCCGGCGAAATCATCGGCCTGCAGATGGGCCTGTCCTTTGCCTCGTTCTTCGACCGCGCCGCAGGCGGCCAGACCATGGTGCTGTCGCGCTTCCTGAATCTGATCGCGATGCTGCTGTTCCTGGCGCTGGACGGCCACCTGCTGATGCTGGGCACGCTGGTCGACAGCTTCAACGGCCTGCCCATCGGCGGCACGCCGCTGTCCGCCGGCGGCGCCATGGCCGTGGCCCGCGCCGGCGGCATGGTGTTCTCGTCCGGCCTGCTGCTGGCGCTGCCGATGATCGCGGCGCTGCTGACGCTGAACCTGGCGATGGGCATCCTGAACCGCGCCTCGCCGCAACTGTCGATCTTTGCGGTCGGCTTCCCGGTCACGCTGTCGGGCGGGCTGCTGGTGCTGATGCTGGTGATGCCGCAGATGGGCACCTACATGCAGCACATGATCGAGGCGGGGCTGGAGGCGGTCGGGACGGTGCTGGGGCAGTTTGCGCGGTAGGTTTGCGCTTTATCTTAGATCTCGAATATTACTTGACATGGCGCACGGAAGGGCTAGTATTGCGCTATGTACTTCGATCTCTAAGATTTATGAGGTACCGCAACCACCGTTCAGGAGCCCTTCATGTACGACATTTTCGCCACCGACAAGCTGATCGATCTCTGGCTGACCGAAGACATCGGCATCTGCGACTTGACCGTCCAGACCATGATTGAACCGGGAGAGACCGGCACCTTCTGCATGAACGCCCGCGAGCCGATGCTCATCGCCGGCATCGACGTGGCGGCACGCATCTTCGCGCGCTACGATCCGACGCTGTCGGTCGATGTGCGCGTCGCCGACGGCGACAAGGTTGAAAAAGGCGCGGTGCTGCTTAACGTGAGCGGCAATGCACGCAGCGTCCTGACGGCCGAGCGCACCGCGCTGAACATCATGCAGCGGCTGTGCGGCATCGCCAACCATACGGCAACCTATGCCCAGGCCATCGCCCATACCAGGGCGCGCCTGATCGACAGCCGCAAGACCACGCCGGGCCTGCGAGCGCTGGAAAAGCACGCGGTGACCTGCGGCGGCGGCCTGAACCACCGGCTGAGCCTGGACAACGGCGTGATGATCAAGGACAACCACATCGCCGTGTGCGGCAGTATCGCTGCCGCCGTGGCACGCGTGCGCCGCAAGCTGCCCGTGCTGACCAAGCTGGAAGTGGAATGCGACCGGCTGGAACAGGTGCACGAAGCCCTGGCAGCCGGTGTCGACGTGATCATGCTGGACAACATGTCGGTGCCCGACATGAAGGAAGCCGTGCAGATCGTCAATGGCCGGACCAAGGTCGAGGCCTCAGGCGGCATCCGCCTGGAAACGATCCGGGCCGTGGCGGAAACGGGCGTGGACTACATCTCCACGAGCAAGATCACCCAGTCCGCCCCTGCCGTCGACATCGGGCTCGACGAAGCCTGACACCGGGGGGAACAGCCCCCCAATCGCTCTGACCGATTCACGCCTTCTACCCAAGGCATTCACCCTTGCCGGTCTCGCCCGGCGAGGGTCTTTTCCGTTGCGGGTCGTCTACAGATCCGAGAGCAGGCGCCCTACCTCCTGTGTGGACGGGACCCGCCGCCCATGTTCTGCCGACGCGACTTCGTCGGCGACCAGCCGCTTCGCAATCGTGATCAGCACGCGACGCGTGGTCAGCACGTCTTCTTCGCTCACACCTTCCACGCTGAGTTCGTTCACCTCGGTCGCCAGCGGTTCAAGCTTGCGGCGCAGCGCGCGTCCGGTCTTGCTCAGGAACACATGCACCTTCTTCTTGTTGCCGGGAAGATGCGTGCGTTCCACGTAGCCCAGCGCCTCCAGCGCCTTGACTGCCGCAAACGTCGTCGGCTCGGTCACGCCGGCCCGTTCACTCAACTCTCGCTGCGACACGCCGTCATGGCGCCACAGGATGCGCAGGATGGTCCAGTGCCCATACGAAACCGAATGCTCCGCCAGGCGCAACTGCAGCGCCCGGATATAGGCCCGGGCGGCATCCTTCACCAGGTGGGCAAGCCGTTCTTCATCGGCTTCATCCGCAGGCGTGATCGGGACCGGAGCATCCGGCTTCTTTGTGGCCATAGTCGTGAGGGAAAGTAGAGCGTATGCATGCGGCACCGGACGGCCCGGCGCCAGCGACAGCGCACATGATAGCGCCTCCGGCGCTGGCACGCCGACACCACCGCTTCATCGGCAACGCCTCTCCATGTAGCGTTCACTCCATCAGTGCACCATGCCCGCAACCCATGCACGGGGCACCGTCACCGCGCACCCTGCTCCCCGTGTTTTCCCCTATAAGCCCGCGAATCCCGCGTACACACTGGATTTGCGGGCGCTGGCTCGTTGCTTGCATTAACTTAGACATCGAACTTATCTTGACACCCCCTTGGCCGGTGCTAGCATAGCCACATAACTTCGACATCTAAGGTAATTCTCATGAAGGCGACCGGCACATTCTTCTTTGTTGTGGGGCCCAGTGGCGCTGGCAAGGACTCCCTGATCGACGGTGCACGTGCCGCGCTCGATGACGATTACGTTTTTGCGCGGCGCGTCATTACCCGCCCTGACGGCTCTGCTGGCGAAGCGCACGAAGGTGTCACGGAGGCCGAGTTCGCGCGGCGCCAGCGAAGCGGAGAGTTCTTGGTGACCTGGGACGCGCACGACCTGTGCTACGGATTGCCCCGCTCCCTGATGCTCGAACTCGAACGCGGCCGCAACGTCGTGGCCAATGGCTCGCGAGGCGTCATCGCCGAACTTGCGGCCCGCCTGCCCCGCTTCGTCGTGATCGTGGTGACGGCACCGCATGACGTGCTTGCGCAGCGCATTGCCGCGCGCGGGCGGGAATCTGGCGACCAGGTTGCCAGCCGCGTGGCACGCGCAGGGGCTCCGGTGCCGCCACACGTCCCGTGTATCACGGTGTCGAACGACAGCACGCTGGAAGCGGGCACGGCACGCTTTGTCGAAGCCTTGCGCAACGGCACCGGGGCATCCGCCGCCGAACGGCCGGCCAGCCGAACCAACCTGATGGCCAAGCTGCGCGGCGATCCGCTCGACGAAGCTGCCTACGTCGCCGTGCTGCAGGACGCCATCGCCGGGCGGTACACCGAGGCAGAGTTGACCGAGTTCCTCGTTGCCGCCACCCGCACGCTCACAGACGAGGAAGTGGTGGCACTGGCACGCGCGCGTACCGCCTTCACACCCCGCATCGACTGGGACGAACCGGTAGTCGTCGACAAGCATTCGATGGGGGGCGTTCCCGGCAGCCGCATCACGCTGATCGTGGTGCCGATCGTCGCCGCCTACGGGCTGGCGATGCCCAAGACATCGTCGCGCGCGATCACCTCTGCCGCCGGCACCGCCGATGCCATGGAGACCATCGCACGGGTCGACCTGGCGCATGAAGACGTGCGCCGATGCGTGGCCCAAGCGCGCGCATGCATTGCCTGGAACGGACGGCTGAACCATTCCGTGGTCGACGATGTGATGAACGCCATCACGCGGCCGCTGCGCCTGGATTCGCGGCGCTGGTCAGTGGCGTCGATCCTGTCGAAGAAGTACACCGCCGGCGCCACCCACGTCATCGTCGACCTGCCCTATGGGCCGCAAACCAAGCTGGCAACGCGCGCCGACGCCGAGGCGCTGGGCGCGCTGTTCGAACACGTCGGCAAGGGACTGGGCCTGCACGTACGCGCACTGGTCACTGACGGCAGCCGCCCGATCGGGCGCGGCATCGGCCCCGCACTGGAAGTGCGCGACGTCCGCCTCGTGCTCGACAACGCGCCCGATGCACCCGCCGACCTGCGTGAAAAGGCCCTGCGCTTTGCCGGCGAAATCATCGCATTCGATCCCCGCGTGGACTCCCCCGAACACGGCATGCAAATTGCGACCGCGCTGCTGCATGAAGGCAAGGCCAGAGCCGCGTTCGATCGCATCGCCGCTGCGCAGGGCGCTCGCGCCGATCCAGTGGCGCCGGGTACGCATACGCAGGTCGTTCCCGCCGCCACGCAGGGCCGGGTCACGGGCATCGATGGCCTGCAGATTTCCGGCGTGGCGCGCGCCGCCGGGGCGCCGCGCGATGGCGGTGCAGGCGTCGACATGCTGTGCACGATCGGTGCAAAGGTAGCGCCAGGGCAACCCCTCTACCGTATCCACGCCGGCTCCGCGGAAGCGCTTGAGGCGGCTGCGGCACTGGCGCGCGCTGGCGGCGAGTACTGCCAGGCGGTGCGTATAGACCCCGATTGACCGGCTTTTCCGCTTCCTTCACCCTAACCGACGAGGCATATCAATGAGACCCCTATCCGTCGTCAGAAGTCTGGCATCGCTCCTGTTTGTCGCAGGCAGCCTGGGCACCCTGCCCGGGCGCGCCGAAGCCAATATCGCCAGTACCTTCCCGCAAAAGCCGATCCGCGTGGTGGTAACGTTCCCGGCCGGAGGGGGGACCGATTCCCTTGCGCGCCTGATTGGGAATGACCTCAGCAAGTCGCTGGGGCAGCCCGTGGTCGTCGACAACCGGCCCGGCGCCAGCGGCAATATTGGCGCCGAGTTCGTCGCCAAGAGCCCTGCCGACGGCTATACACTGCTCATCGTCAACAGCAGCTTTGCCATCAACCCGAGCGTCTTCAAGAAGCTGCAGTTCAATCCCAAGTCCGATTTCAGCGCCGTCATCACCTTCGCGTCGGTGCCATCGGTGATCGCCGTGCCATCGCACTCGAAGCTCCGCACCTTCAGCGACCTGCTGGCGGCCGGCAGGAGCGGCTCACCCCCCAGCTACGCGTCGTGCGGTAACGGCACCCCGCAGCATCTGGCCGGCGAATTGCTGAAGGTCTCGGCAAAGATGGATATGCTGCACGTGCCGTACAAGGGTTGCGCTCCCGCCATCGCCGACGTGCTCGGCAACCAGGCCGATGTCAGTGTCAACACGCTGACCAACACCATCCCCTACCTGAAAAGCAACAAGCTGCGCGCGCTGGCCGTCACCTCGAAGGCGCGCTCGCCGTTCCTGCCCGACGTACCAACTGTCAGCGAGCTTGGCGTGGCCGGCTATGACGTCGACCAGTGGTTCGGCATCCTCGCCCCGGCAAATACGCCGCCCGAGATCGTGCAAAGGCTGAACACGGAAATCGCCAGGGCCATCGCCAGGCCTGAGATCAAGGCATCGCTGACGCAGCTCGGCTTTGCCACGACGACAAGCACGCCCGCTGAATTCCAGAAGCTGGTGAGTTCCGACATCGATCGCTGGCAGAAATTCGCGACGAAAATCAATCTGCTCGTCGACTGACCCCCCTGGGGCACCGGCCCACTCACCCCTTCACGCACACCACCTGCCGCAACGTGTGCACGATCTCCACCAGGTCAGCCTGCGCCGCCATCACCGCGTCGATGTCCTTGTACGCCATCGGGATCTCGTCGATCACGGCGGCGTCCTTGCGGCATTCGACCCCCTCGGTCGCATGCACCTGATCGGCCACGGTGAAGCGGCGCTTGGCCTCGCTGCGGCTCATGGTGCGGCCCGCGCCGTGGCTGCATGAGCAGAACGATTCCGGGTTGCCCTTGCCGCGCACGATGAACGAGCGCGCGCCCATCGACCCCGGGATGATGCCCAGCTCGCCCACGCGCGCGCTGACCGCGCCCTTGCGCGTGACCAGCACCTCGGCGCCGAAGTGGTGTTCCTTCTGCACGTAGTTGTGATGGCAGTTGACCGCCTCCAGCCGCGCCTGGAACGGCCTGCGCAGCACGCGCTGCGCCGCTGCCAGCACCGCCTCCATCATCAGCTCGCGGTTGCGGCGCGCGTAGGCCTGAGCCCACGACACGGCGAAGATGTAGTCCTCATAATGCTCGGAGCCTTCGACCAGGTAGGCCAGGTCGCGGTCCGGCAGGTTGGCGAGGTGCTTGCGCATGTCCTGCTGCGCCAGCGAAATGAAGGTCGTGCCGATGGCATTGCCGACGCCGCGCGAGCCGCTGTGCAGCATGAACCAGACTGACTGGGCCTCGTCCAGGCACACCTCGATAAAGTGATTGCCGGTGCCGAGCGTGCCCAGGTGATTGCGATGGTTGGTACGCGCCAGGTGCGGATACTTGTCGGTGATGCGACGAAAGCCCGGCGCCATTTCGGCCCATGCCGCGTCAACGGGCGCCGGGGCCGAGCCCCAGGCACCCTGGTCGCGCCGTCCGCCTTGCGCGGTGCGGCCGTGCGGAACGGCGTGCTCGATCGCGCTGCGCAGCGGCCCGAGGTTGTCGGGCAGGTCAGCGGCGGTGAGCGAAGTCTTCATGGCCATCATGCCGCAGCCGATGTCCACGCCCACCGCGGCGGGAATCACCGCGCCCACGGTCGGGATCACCGAGCCGATGGTCGAGCCCTTGCCCAGATGTACATCCGGCATCACCGCGAGATGGCGGAAGATAAACGGCATCCGCGCCGTGTTCAGCAGTTGCTCGCGGGCAGCGCTTTCCACCGGGACGCCGCGCGTCCACAGCTTGACCGGCTTGCCGGCGCCGGTGTCCAGCACGTCATAGTGGCGCTTGTCCGTCATGGCCACTCCTGGCATTGTCGTCGCGGATTGCAGGTTAGACGGCCGGGGCCAGTCCAGGATTCCCTGCCGCCCGACTCAACCCAGCAGGAAGCTGCCAAAGGCGCCCAGGTCGACATTGCCGCCCGAGATGATGACCCCCACGCGCTTGCCCTTCACATCCAGCTTGCCGTGCAGCACCGCGGCGGCAGCCAGGCAGCCGGTGGGCTCGACCACGATCTTCATGCGCCCGGCGAAGAACTTCATGGTGTCGACCAGTTCGGCATCCGACACCGTGGCGATGTCCATCACCAGCTCGCGGATCACGGCAAAGGTGTGGTTGCCCAGAAACGGCGTCTGCGCGCCGTCGGCGATGGTGCGCGGGGTGTCGATGCGGACGATTTCGCCGCTGCGCAGGCTGCGCTGGCCATCGTTGCCGGCCTCAGGTTCGACGCCGTACACGGCGCAGCCGGGCGACATCGCCTGGGCCGCCACCGCGCAGCCAGAAAGCAGCCCGCCGCCGCCCAGGCACACCACCAGCATGTCCAGCGGGCCGGTTTCCTCGAACAGCTCCTTGGCGGCCGTGCCCTGCCCCGCCATCACATGCGGATGGTCATACGGCGGAATCAGCGTCATGCCGCGCTCGGCGGCGATGCGCCGGCCCAGCGCCTCGCGATCGTCCTGGTAGCGGTCATACAGCACCACTTCGGCGCCATAGCCGCGCGTGGCTTCGATCTTGATCGCGGGGGCGTCCTGCGGCATCACGATCACCGCCTGCACGCCCAGCAACCGGGCCGACAGCGCGATCGCCTGGGCATGGTTGCCGGAAGAGAACGCCAGCACGCCGCCCGCCTTCTGCTGCGGCGTGAACTGGGCGATGGCGTTGTAGGCGCCGCGGAACTTGAAGGCGCCGATGCGCTGGAAGTTCTCGGCTTTGAAGAACAGCTGCGCGCCGGTGGCCGCGTCCGCGGTGGCGGAGGTCAGCACCGGGGTGCGGTGGGCCGCCGCGCGGATGCGTTCGTGGGCGGCGGCGACGTCGTCGAAGGAGATAGGCAGGGCGGTCATGGCGATGGCAAGGAGGCTGGGACCGGCCAGTTTACCCGCCCCGGGGCCATCTTGCAGCCACGCCGCCCCGGCGTGGCGCTATGCCGCGGCCAGCCTGTGCGCCGCGCGCCGCTGCGTGGCCAGCGTATCGGCACCCAGGTGCGAGGCGCCGCCTTCGCCCGGCAGGCGGAAGAACGCCACCACCTCAGTGAGTTCGCGGCCCTGCTCTTCCAGCGCGCGCGACGCGTTGGCAGCTTCGTTCACCAGCGACGCGTTCTGCTGCGTCACCTGGTCGATCTGCGCGATGGCCTGGCTGACCTGCTCGATGCCGCGGGTCTGTTCGGCGGACGCCGTGGCAATCTCTTCCACGATGCCGGTCACGCGCGCCACCGCCTGGGTCACCTCGGCCATGGTCTGGCCCGCCTCTGATGCCAGCGACGCACCGTCGTGCACCTGGCGTCCCGACGCCTCGATCAGGTCCTTGATCTCCTTGGCCGCGCTCGAGGAGCGCTGCGCCAGGCCGCGCACCTCGCTGGCCACCACGGCAAAGCCGCGGCCCTGCTCACCGGCACGCGCCGCCTCCACCGCCGCGTTCAGCGCCAGGATGTTGGTCTGGAAGGCAATGCCTTCGATGATGCCGGTAATCTCGGCGATCTTGGACGAACTGGCACTGATGTCCTGCATCGTGCCGACCACGCGCTGCACCGTGGCGCTGCCGCGCTGCGCCACGTCGGCCGCGCTGCGCGCCAGCTCGCTGGCCTGGCGGGCGTTGTCGGTATTCAGGCGCACGGTCTCGGTCAGCTCTTCCATGCTCGCCGCGGTTTCTTCCAGCGACGCCGCCTGTTCCTCGGTGCGGCTGCTCAGGTCAGCGTTGCCGCGCGCGATCTCGCTGGTGCTCACGGCAATATTGCCGCTGCCTGCACGCACCTGGGTGACGGTGGCGGTGAGGCGCTCGTTCATGTCGCGCAGCGCGGCAAGCAGGCGACCGGTCTCGTCATCGCGATCCACCTCGATACGTGCGCCCAGGTCGCCGCTGGCCACGGTGCCGGCCACGTCCACGGCGCGCTGGATCGGCCGAGTGATGGCACGCGTGACCAGCAACCCGCCAACGACAGCGATCGCTGCCGATACCAGGGAAATCAGGATCAGCAGGTTGCGCTGGCGCTCATAATCCGCCTCCAGCCTGCGCTCCATCTCCTTCTGGCGCGTCTTGGTGAACTCCGCATAGGCGTCGGTCGCCTTGATCAGCGCCGCCAGCAGCGGGCGGCAGTGCTTGTCGATACGGGAGACGGCTTCCTCGATCTTGCGCTCCACCGCCAGGCCGACGATGCCGGTGGCGACCGGGCCATACTGCGCCTCGACCTTCGCCACCTCCTCCACCAGCTTGCGCGCCTCATCGCTGATGCCGGGCTGGCGCACCATCTCATTGAGCCGCGCCAGGCGGGTCTGCACGTCCTGGTGCGCGCGCAAGGCATCGGCCTTCTCGCGCTCCAGTTCCGCCGCATCGGTCACCAGCACCAGGTTGCGCGCCGCGATGGCCCGCCGGTCCACCGCGCTGCGCACTTGCGCGGCCATGTCCGCGCGGGCATTCAGCCCGTTCAGGTAATCATTGAAACCTGCGGTCGCATCGCCGAGCGCATGCAGCGAATACGCGGACACCACCAGCACCATGCCCGCCAGCGTGCCGAACCCGGCCAGCAGCCGCGTGCGGATAGACAGACTCCTGAAATTCATGATCACTCCCCTCACCGTCCAATAAGACGTATGCGCTTCGTTTGTTTTGAATCCAACCCTGCATGCCCGACTGCTGCATGCAACACTGCGCGCCCGTTCCTGCTGGTCGGCTCGGCGTCCGCGATCCGGCCGGGGTACTTTGCCCTGGCGATTTTCTGGCGTATCCGTGCTCTTTATTGCGCTGGCTAACGGTTGCGACGGGCCGAACTGATCCCTACGAGAGCGGGGCATGGCCTGGCCAGCAGGAGGAATGGCTGCCTGGAGTGCACCAATAATCACAAATGTGCCAGTGACAACGCTGGAGATGTCGCGAACCAGGCACAGTCACTTTGAGCAAGCGGCGACTGCGTCGCCAGGACATGGCAGCATACGGAGCCCATGCCCCCAGGAACGCCTCATGCTGAACGGATTCGATGCACTGGTCGAAGAGTCGATGGCCGATTGGAAGATCCCCGGGCTTGCGCTGGCCGTGATCCGCGACGGCGAGCCCGTCCTGATGCGGGGCTACGGGGTCCGTGACAGCGTCGGATCAGCACCGGTGACAACCGCCACGCAGTTCATGCTGTGCTCGATCACCAAGTCCTTCACCGCCGCCGGCCTGGGCCTGCTGGTGGACGAGCGCAAGCTTAACTGGACCACGCCCGTGCGCGACCTCATCCCGGGATTCCGGCTGCACGATGCCGTCACCACCGAGCGCATCACGGTGCGCGACCTGCTCTGCCACCACAGCGGCATGCCGCGCCACGACTGGCTCCATACACCGGGCGACCTTGATACCAGCGAACTGCTGGCACGGCTGCGCCACCTGGCGCCCAGCCGTGACCTGCGCGAACGCTGGCAGTACCAGAACCTTGGCTACGTAATCGCCGGCCATGTGGCCGAGCGCCTCAGCGGCCAGCGCTGGGAGGACTTCACCGGGGAGCGCCTGCTGCGGCCGCTGGGCTTCTCACGCTTCGGTTTCTCCGCCGAGGCCCTGGCCGCCGCTCCCGACCACGCGCACCCGCATACGATGGTTGGCGACGAACGCCTGCGAGCCAGCCTGTCGTCCATTGTGAAGCCGGCCGGTGGCCTCGCCACCTCGGTAGAGGACCTGGCGAAATGGATGCGCTGCCTGCTGGATGAAGGCAAGGTTGGCGGGCGTGCGCTGCTATCGCCGGCGATCGTGCGCGACATGATGACGCCGGGCGTGCATATCGGCATGTCGGAGTTCCCGGAGGTCGGCGATCAGCATTACGGCCTTGGCCTCACGGTCGAGCAATACCGCGGCGAGCGCACGGTCTCGCACTCCGGCAGCTGGCTGGGCTGGGCGGCGCTGATGACGCTGATGCCATCCAGGCGTATCGGCATTGCGGTGCTGACCAACCGGGCACCCAGCGCGGTGACCGCGCTGCTGACCTATGCGGCTCTGGACCAGTTGTGCGGGCATCCGCCCATCGACTGGTTCACCTGCATGCAGGCCCGGCGCCACGAAATGCTCGCACAACTGCAGATCAACCAGGCGGCACGGCAAGCGCGGCAGCATACCGGCACCAGCCCCAGCCATCCGCTGCACGATTACGCAGGCGACTACTCGCACCCCGCCTACGGGCAAGTCACCATCGGTGCGGATGGCGATGCACTCTCCTGGCGCTGGCGCGGCATGTCCGGCCAGCTCGCCCATCGTCACTACGATGTGTTCAGCACGGCCGAAAAGCCCGCCGAAATCCATCCCGACAACCTGGCCCTCACCTTCCTCTACAACCGGGAAGGCACCATCGACAGCATTGCGGCACCGCTGGAGCCGCTGGTCGACGATATTGTCTTCCACCGCATGGCAAGCGGCGACGCGACCACGGCCGCCTTCCGCGCGCGCTGCGCCGGCGAGTACCGGCACAGCGTGCAGCGCATCGAAGTCGCGCTGGATGCGGCCGGGCACCTGCTCATGACCATCACGGGGCAACCCCGCTACCACCTGCTGCCGTCCGAGGGCCAGACCTTCGAGATCGCGGAGCTGCCCGGCTGGCGCGTGGAGTTTCGCGCGCCGGCGCAAGAGGCCGTGGACGCACTGAAGCTGTTCCAGCCGAACGGGACGTTCCTGGCATTGCGGGTGCAGCCGTAGCGCCGGCAAGCTACAGTCGACCACCTTCACGGGAGCACAACATGAATTGCGCACTGCTCATCATCGATTTCCAGGCCGGCCTGCTCGATTCCGCACCGTTGCCAGGCGATGCCGCCGCGGTTGCCACCAATATCAACACCCTGAGTACACGAGCCCGTCAGGCGGCCGTGCCGGTCATCTTCATCCAGCACGAGAATGAGGACGCCCTGCGGCACGGTTCAACGGCGTGGCAACTGTCCGCCGGACTTCAGGTCGAACCGGGTGACTACCGGATCGGCAAGCGCACCCCCGACAGCTTTCTGCGCACTGAACTCCAGACGGTCCTTGCTGAACATGATGTGAAGCATGTGGTCGTGTGCGGCTATGCCACCGAGTTCTGCGTTGACACCACAGTGCGCCGCGCGGCAGCCAATGGCTACTGGGTGACCATCGCCGCGGACGCGCACACGACGCACGACAAGCCGCACGCCGACGCGGCCCGCATTCGCGAGCATCACAATGCGACATTGTCGAATATCAGGAGCTTCGGGCCGAAGATTGCCGCGGTGAGCACGGATGCGATCGATTTTCGCTCGCTGGCGCGGCCGAGGTGCTGAGCCTCGCCCCGACCGCGCCTGCCGACGGTCAGGCCACCGCCGCCGACGACACACCCTGCTCCGCCTGCGCACTGCGCCGCGCCAGCAAGTCCAGCGCCACATCCACGATCATGTCTTCCTGCCCGCCCACCATGCGCCGCCGGCCCAGCTCGACCAGGATGTCGACCGTGCCCAGGCCGTAGCGCGCCGCGGCGGCCTCGGCATGGCGCAGGAAGCTGGAATAGACCCCCGCGTAGCCCAGCGCCAGGGTCTCGCGGTCAACGCGCACCGGGCGGTCCTGCAGCGGGCGCACGATGTCGTCGGCGGCATCCATCAGCGTGTAGAGGTCGCAGCCGTGCTGCCAGCCCAGGCGTTCGGCGGCGGCGATAAAGACTTCCAGCGGGGCGTTGCCGGCGCCGGCACCCATGCCGGCCAGGCTGGCGTCGACGCGGTCACAGCCCTCTTCCGCCGCGACGATGGAATTGGCCACGCCCAGGCTCAGGTTGTGATGGGCGTGCATGCCGGTCTGGGTTTCCGGCTTGAGCACGTCCTTGAAGGCGCGGAAGCGCTCGCGCACGTCCTGCATGCCCAGCGCGCCGCCGGAATCGACCACATAGACGCACTGGGCGCCGTAGCTTTCCATCAGCTTCGCCTGCTGCGCCAGCGCCGCGGGCGTGGTCATGTGGCTCATCATCAGGAAGCCGACGGTGTCCATGCCGAGTTCGCGCGCATATTCGATGTGCTGGCGCGAGACATCGGCTTCGGTGCAGTGCGTGGCCACGCGCACCACGCGCGCGCCGGCATCATAGGCGGCGCGCAGGTCGTGCACGGTGCCCACGCCCGGCAGCAGCAGCGTGGCCACGCGGGCATGGCGCACGGTCTCGGCCACGGCGGCGATCCATTCCAGGTCGGTATGGGCGCCAAAGCCATAGTTGAAGCTGGAGCCCGACAGCCCGTCGCCGTGCGCGACCTCGATCGAATCCACGCGCGCGGCGTCGAGCGCGGCCGCGATGCGGCGTACGTGGTCCAGGCTGTACTGGTGGCGGATGGCGTGGCTGCCGTCGCGCAGCGTCACGTCGGAGATGTAGAGCTTCCTGATAGGTTGTGCGGTCATCTTTGTCTCCCTGCGGCTCATGCGGACAGCCGGGCCTCGGCCAGGCGCTCGGCGCAGGCCAGTGCGGCGCTGGTCATGATGTCGAGGTTGCCGGCATAGGCCGGCAGGTAATGGGCGGCGCCCTCCACTTCCAGGAAGATCGAGGTCTTGATCCCGCTCATCGGTCCCAGGCCGGGGATATTCAATGGCGCCGACGCAGCGATACGCTCGAACTGTACGCGCTGCTTGAGCCGGTAACCCGGTACGTAACCCTGCACTGCCTGCGCCATCGCTTCGACGCTCGCCGCGATTTCCGCTTCATCACCGTCCTCCGACAAGGTGAAGACCGTGTCGCGCATCATCAGCGGCGGTTCCGCCGGGTTGAGCACGATGATGGCCTTGCCGCGCGCGGCGCCGCCCACCGAGCACAGCGCCTGGCTGGTGGTCTCGGTGAACTCGTCGATATTGGCGCGCGTGCCGGGCCCGGCCGACCTGCTCGATATCGACGCCACGATCTCGGCGTAGTGCACGTTGGCCACGCGCGACACCGCCGCCACCATGGGAATGGTGGCCTGGCCGCCGCAGGTGACCATATTGATGTTGGGGGCGTCCAGGTGCTGGTCCAGGTTGACCACGGGCACCACGTACGGGCCGATCGACGCCGGCGTCAGGTCGATCACGCGCACGCCGTGCTGCTGCAGCACGCGGTTGTGGTACGCATGGGCGCCGGCCGAGGTGGCATCGAAGACGATGCGGATATCGCCGAAGCCCGGCATGCCGACCAGCCCGTCGATGCCCTCGGCCGTGGTCGGCACGCCCAGGCGCTCGGCGCGGGCCAGCCCGTCCGACGCGGCATCGATGCCCACCATGGCGCCCATCTCCAGGCTCCGGCCGTGGCGCATCACCTTGATCATCAGGTCGGTGCCGATATTGCCGGAGCCGATGATGGCCACCTTGTGGCGGCCGCTTGCTTTCATGTCCATGTCGTTGTCCTTTTTCGCGTGGGCGTCAGCGGCCCAGTTCCCTGGCGGTCTTGCCGCCGATGCCGAACTGCGCCTTCGGCACCTCGGTGATCATCACGCGCACGGTTTCCACCGGCGCGCCCACCGCTTCGACCGCGGCATCGGTGAGGGCGCGGATCAGGCGCGCCTTCTGTTCGTCGGTACGGCCTTCGATCAGGAAGACCTGCATGATTGGCATGGTGTGTCTCCTTGGTGCGCGGTTCAGGTGAAGCGCATCGATACCGTGCCCAGGTGCTGGTAGCGAACGGTGATGTTGTCGCCGGCCGCCACCGCGATGGCCTCGGTCACGCCGCCGGTCATGATGAACGTGCCCGCCGGCAGCTCGCGCCCGCGCGCCCCCAGCATGTTGGCCAGCATGGCGACGCTGTTGGCCGGATGCCCCAGCACCGCCGCGCCGGCCGCCGTGGCCACCACCTCGCCGTTCTTCTCAAGCACAACGCCCAGGTTCTTCAGGTCCAGCCCCTCGGCGCCGCGGTGCGTGCCGCCCACGACGAAGCGCGCCGACGAAGTGTTGTCGGCAATCACGCTCTTCAGGTCGAAGCGGAAGTTCTCGTAGCGCGAGTCGATCACCTCCACCGCCGGCACCACGAAGTCCGTCGCGGCCAGCACGTCGCCGATATGGCAGCCAGGCCCCTTGAGCGGGGCCTTCAGCACGAAGGCAATCTCGGCCTCCACCTTGGGGTGGATCAGCGTGCCGGTATCGATGGCGGCCCCGTCCATGCAGGCGCCATAGTCGGTGAGGAAGCCGTACACCGGGTCGCTCACGCCCATCTGGCGCATCTTGGCGAACGAAGTCAGGCCCATCTTGAGCCCGGCGATACGGGTGCCGCGCGCCTCCTTGCGCGCGCGGATGGCGTCCTGGATGGCGTAGGCGTCGTCCCAGTCCATGTCCGGGTATTCATCGGTGATCTTGCGCACCGCCTCGCGCTGCAGCTCGGCGTTCTCCAGGTGCTCGGCGAGCCGGGCAATGGTGTCTTGTGTCAGGTTCATGGCTTGTCCTGCGCTGAATTGGAAAAGGGGTCGGGCTCAGACAAAGCGCACGCCGGCCGAGCCGATACCGCCCAGGCTGATGCGCAACTGGTCGCCAGCGGTTACGGGCACCATCGCGGCAAGAGAGCCGGACAGGATCACCTCGCCCCGCTTCAGGCCAATGCCCAGCCGGCCAAGCGTATTGGCCAGCCATGCCACCGCGTTGACGGGATGCCCGAGCGCGGCCGCGCCGGCGCCGGTGGCGACGATCTCGCCGTTTTTCTCCAGCGTCATGCCGACCGTGCCCAGGTCCACGCTGCGCGGGTCCACCGCGGCGTCGCCCAGCACGAATACGCCTGACGATGCGTTGTCAGCCACCGTGTCCTGGATGCGGATCTTCCAGTCGCGGATGCGCGAGTCGACGATCTCGAAGCAAGGCAGCACGTAGGCGGTGGCGCGCAGCACGTCGGCATTGGTCACGCCCGGCCCTTCCAGGTCTTCCTTCAGCACGAAGGCGATTTCACCCTCGGCCTTGGGCGCGATCAGGGTGTCGGCGGGAATCGCCGCGCCGTCGGGGTAGACCATGCCGGACAGCAGGTGGCCAAAGTCGGGCTGGCGCACGTCGAGCATGTCCATCACCACGCGGCTGGTCACGCCGATCTTCTTGCCGACCACGCGCTCGCCGGCATCGAGCCGGTGCTGCACCATCGCCAGCTGGATGCGGTAGGCATCGTCGATGCTCAACTCCGGCCACGATTCGGTCAGCGGCGCCACCGGGCGACGGGAGGCCAGCGCATGGTGCAGGCCGGCGCCGATCTCAAGGATAAGTTCGCTATGCATGATGGGACCTCACAGGCGGACGCAGACGTTGCGCAGCTCGGTGTAGAACTCGAGCGAATGGACACCGCCCTCGCGGCCGATGCCGGACTGCCTGGCGCCGCCAAAGGCGGTGCGCAGGTCGCGCAGGAACCAGGCATTGATCCAGCAGATGCCAACGTCCAGCGCGCTGCCCATGCGGTGCGCGGTGCCGAGGTCGCCGGTCCAGACCGTGGCGGCCAGGCCGTACGGGGTGTCATTGGCCAGCGCGATGACTTCCTCTTCGGTGTCGAACGGGGCGATATGGCAGCAGGGCCCGAAGATCTCCTCGCGGATCACGGCGGCGCTTTCCGGCAGGCCGGTCCAGATGGTGGGCTGCACCCAGGCGCCTTCGGCCAGCGCCCCCGGCATCTGCGGCACGCCGCCCCCGGTGACCACGGTGGCGCCGGCCTCGGCGGCCTTGCGGTAGTAGGACAGCACCTTGTCGCGATGCTCGTGCGACACCAGTGGGCCCATGTTCACGCCGAGCTCGGTGGGCCGCCCCAGCTTCAGGCCCTCGGCCTTCGCCTTCAGCGCGGCGACAAAGCGCTCGAAGATCGGCCGCTGCACATAGACACGCTCGGTGCCCAGGCACACCTGCCCGCTGTTCTCGAACGCCGAGCGCGTGATGCCGGCCACGGCCTTGTCGAAGTCCGCATCGGCGAACACAATGCCCGCGTTCTTGCCGCCCAGCTCGAACGACACCGGCCGCACGCCATTGGCCGCGGCCTTCATGATGGCCTCGCCGGTGCGGGTCTCGCCGGTGAAGGTGATGCCGTTGACCTGCGGGTGCGCGGTCAGGAAGGCGCCGGCCGAATCCGGGCCAAAGCCATGCACCACGTTGTAGACGCCGGGCGGCACGCCGGCCTCGTTCATCACCTCGCCCAGCAGCGTCGCGGTGGCGGGGGTCTCCTCCGAGGGCTTGACCACCACCGTATTGCCGCAGGCCAGCGCCGGCCCGACCTTCCACGTCATCAGCAGCAGTGGCAGGTTCCACGGGCACACCACGCCGATCACGCCGCGCGGGCTGCGCACCGCGTAGTTGATGGCCTTGCCGCCATCGGGCGTGTCCATGGCAAAGCTTTCGGTCGGCACGTTGCGGATCAGGTCCGCAAAGACCTTGAAGTTGGCCGCGCCGCGCGGGATGTCGATATGGCTGGCCAGCCCGAAGGGCTTGCCGGTATCGGCGATCTCCGCCTGCACGAATTCGTCGAAGTGGCGGTTGATGCCGTCAGCCACCGCGTGCAGCAGCTCGACCCGCTGCGCCACCGTCATGCGGCCCCACGGCCCCTGCAGCGCGCTGCGCGCGGCCTGCACCGCGGCGTCGACCTCGGCCCGCCCGGCCTCGTGCACGTGGCCGATCAGGCTGTTGTCGGTCGGGTTGCGGTTCTCGAAGGTCCGCGCGGTGCCGACCCACTCGCCGTTGATGAAGTTCTTGAAGTCTTTCATATTGGTTCTCTGGTGTTGAAGCAATCGCGCACTGCGATCCTCCGCTCATCGTTTGGGTGCCCCTTCTCCCGCTTGCGGGAGAGGGGGCAAATCAGCGGGAGGCGAGTGTTCGCGCTCAGGTCAGCACATTCAAAAACGCTTCGTTCAGCTTCCTGTCGTGATAGAAGATCGCGCGCCCCAGCTCGTTGTCGGTCCAGGTAATGGTGGGCTTGTCCGGGTAGTGGATATAGCCGCCGGAGAAGACCTCGTTGCGATTGCCCGAGGGATCGAAGAAGTAGATCGTCGCGCCGCGCGTGATGCCGTGGCGGGTCGGGCCGATGTCGAGCGAGACATCCTTCTTGGAGATGATGTCGGCCGCCTTCAGCACCTCGCCCCAGTTGTCGAGCAGGAACGAGGCATGGTGGAAGCGGTTCTTCTCCGGGTGCCGGATAAAGGCGATGTCGTGCGCCTTGTTCGAGCAGGTCAGGAAGGCGCCGATCAGCATCTCGCCATCGGGGCCGGCCACGACCTGCTCGGCCAGGGAAAAGCCCAGCACGTCGCGGAACAGCCTGACGGTGCCGTCGACATCATCGCCATACAGCAGGCAGTGGTCGAAGCGGCTGGGCGCCATGCCGCGCAGGTCGTCCGGCCAGGGGTCGGGGTTGAGGTCGCCGGTCCTGCAGCCGGGCTTGTCCTTGTCGGCAAAGAGCTCGATCGCATGGCCGGTGGGGATGGTGAAGCGAAAGCGCGCGCCGGTATGCGGGTGCTCGCCGGCGGAGATCCACTGGCAGTCGATGGCCAGGCCGGATCGCTCCACCTCCTGCGCCAGCCGCTCCAGCGTGTGGCCGCTGTCGACGCGGAAGCCCATGTAGTCCATGCCCGGACTATCGGCCTCGCGCAGCACCACGCTGTGGTGGTCGTGCTCGTCCCATGCCTTCAGGAACACCCGGCCCTGCGCATCGCGCGCGGTTTCGATCAAGCCGAGTACCTCGGTGTAGTGTTTCAGCGCCGGTTCCAGCTCCAGCACGCGCAGGGCTACGTGCCCCGGTCGCAATACGCCTGTCAATGCCATGGTGGGTCTCCTGGTGTGGTGGGGTGGCGTTGTGTGGGTGCCACCTTCCTTGCTTGTGCTTCGTTCGCTTGCTACCGGCCCTGTTCGCGCTGCCGCTGCTTTTCCAGGCAGCGCTGCAGCAGGGCCACCGGCCGCAGGCGGATATCGCTGTCCGGGTAGGTCTTGCAGGCCAGCACCAGTCCGTCGCGCTGCTCCGCTTCGGACAGGCAGGCGCGGCTCATCTTGCCGGCGTGGTAGTCGCCGGCCTCGATGCGGACCTTGCACACGCCGCAGCCGCCGCCGCGGCAGCCGGCGGGTATGCCGCGCTGGCCCAGCACTTCCATGGCCCGCAGCAGGTTCTGCTCCGGCGCGCAGGGGTAGCGCAGCCCGCTGCCGGCGATCTCGACGGTATGCATGGCCGGCCTCCTCAGATCTTGAACAGCGGACTGCGCGCGCTGTTCTGCGCATCGGCCGCGGACAGGAACTTCTCGGTGTGGATATCCGCCTCGAACAGCCGGCCCTGCATCAGCGTGCGGATGCAGGCCTCGATCATCGGCGGCGGCCCGCACAGGTAGGCCTTGTGGCCGCGGAAGTCGGCATTGCCGTCCTGCGCGTAGAGCTGCTGCAGCACGTCATGCACGTAGCCGCGCGCGCCGCTCCAGCCGCTGTCGGCGGGTTCGTCCGACAGCGCGGGCACGTAGCGGAAGTTGGGGTGGGCCTGCGCCAGCGCCTGGAACTCGGCGCCGTAGTACAGCTCGCCGCGGTTGCGTGCGCCCTGCACCAGCGTGATCGGCAGGGTCTCGCCGGCGGCCAGCAGGTCCAGGATCATCGCGCGCGGGCTGGACAGGCCGGAGCCGCCCGCCAGGAACAGCATCGGCACCTGCGCCGACTTGCGCACGAAGAAGCGGCCATAGGGCGCTGAGAACGACAGTTCATCGCCGACCGCCAGCTGGTCGTGCAGGTAGCCAGTGGCCTGCCCGTCCGGCACACGGCGCACGTGCAGCTCGACCAGCTCGTCGCCCGGCGCGTTGGCCAGCGAGAACGCGCGCGGCTGATCGCAGCCCGGCACGGTCAGGTTGACGTACTGACCGGCCTGGAATGCCGTGCGTCCGCCATCCTTCACACGCAGCCAGATGCCCAGGATGGTGGGCGTCAGGGCGCGCGTCTCGACAACTTCGGCGCGATAGTCGGCCAGCGGCAGGCCCAGCGCATCGGCATCTTCCTCAATGTCGGCCTCGATCACCAGGTCCGACTGCGCAGTCGCGCAGCAGGCCAGGCACTGGCCGTTGTCGCGCTCGAAGTCCATCAGCGCGAAGCTGGAGGCCTCGCCCTGCTCGACCTCGCCGTCCACCACCTGCACCTTGCAGGTGGCGCACAGGCCGTGGCAACAGGCATGGGGCAGCCACACGCCGTTGCGCAGGCAGGCGTCCAGCACGGTCTGCCCGGGAGCGATGGGGATGGTCTGCCCGATCGGTTCAATGGTCAGCGAATACATCTTGGTCTCCTTCCGGTGGTGCGTTCGCCCGTGCGCCTCAACTGCGGCTGCCGCCGATGCCGTCCAGCCCCGGCGTGCGGAAGCGGATCACGTCCTTGTGGCCCAGGCCGTTCTCTTCCAGCGAGCGGTGCAGGTCGGGCTGCCAGGGCTGGCCGCCGCGCAGCCACTGCACCTGGCCCCAGTCGATGCGGGCAAAGTCGGGGTGGTAGCCGTAGACGCCGGGCAGCACCTTGTCCACCACCTCGCGCAGCGGCATCGACGGCGGGAACGGTAAGCAATGCGGGGCGCAGAACAGCAGGTGGCCGTCCCAGCCGATATAGAGCAGGCGGTTGCCGTGGAACACGGCCTCGCGGTCGGCCGCCTCGAAGGCGTAGTCGCCGATGGATACGACGGGCATGGTTGTCTCCTTGTCTTTTGATGGGGCCGCTTCAGGCGGCGTCGGCGGCAGGACCGATGCCCTTCCACGCGTTCCAGTTGCGCTGGTCCTGCGAGCCCTCGAAGTCCAGGTTGTCAGCGCCCGGGTTCAGCCGGTACCACTTGAGCACGTCCTCCAGCGTGGCGCCGCCGCAGTTGCCCTGGTAGATCTGGTGCACCGGCAGCCAGGCCTGCGCGTACTTGGCGGGCTCGTCGTCGAAGATGTCCTTGCAGCCGTCCGAGCAGAAATGGAACTTCATGCCGTGGTAGCTGCTTTCGCGGTAGCAGGTCTGGGTGGGATCGTCCGGCTCCGAGAACACCATCGGGATCTGGCAGGTCTGGCACAGCATCGGCAGCGTGGCGTTGTAGAAACGGTCGCCGGCCTGCTGGCGCTCCTGCCAGTGGTCCAGGCGCGGCTTGTAGTAGCGCTCGAAGGTCTGCGGGTACTTCTCGGCCAGCCACGCCATCTCGTCCGCCTTGGGCACCCAGGTGTGGAAGCCGGCCGCGCCCGCGTAGTTGTAGAAGGTGGCCCAGGCCTCGTGCGTGATGCGGTCCTTGGTCTTGGTGGCCACTTCGTGGTACTTGGGCATGCGCAGGCCGTAGCGCTCCAGGTCCTTGAACAGCGCCCCGCCCGCCTGCTCGAAGTACATCTCCCAGGCCTCGGCCCACGACATCACGCGCTTGGGCAGCATGTAGTCCATCATCATGCCGACCAGCGTGAGCAGGCGGAAGCCGCGCCAGAACCACTTGTCCAGCCACTTCTGCAGGATCGGGATATTGCCGGGGTCCTGCTCGCACAGGAACTTGACCACTTCCAGGCCCAGCGTCATGTGGCGCGACTCGTCGGACTGTGCGGAGAAGCCGAAGGTCACCGTGGCCATGTCGCCGTTGTAGGCGGCGCCCGACATGAACGGCATGAACAGCAGGTTGGTCAGCACATACTCGAACGAGAACGAGATCGCGGTGATGAACTCGAACGGCCCCGCGCTCATCGCGTCCTCGAAGTAGGACTTGGGCACCGACAGGTACCAGACCCGGTCGTGCATATGGCGCCATTCGCCAAAGCCGTGGAAGTACTTGTTGTAGACCGACAGCGTGTGCAGCTGGGTCTGGGCGTGGCGCAGTTCGTCGACCGACTGCATCTGCGCCGCCACGCGCGCGCCGGCGCCGCGGAAATGCCGGCCCAGGTGCGCGTAGCCGCGGTGGGCAGCGTATTCCAGCGGCGTCACGCCGGTCAGGAACAGCCGCAGCGCGTTCAGGTAGCGCGGATCGGATACGTTCAGGTGGCCGTTGTTCTGCACGAACGAGTCGATGATCGCGTACAGCTTGCGCTCCTTCTCCGACTGGTATTTCCAGTAGGCATCCATGGTCATGCGGAACGGGTCTTCCCATTTGTCCCAGTCGTGGATGCGGATGCCCTCGTACTTGTCGAACGGGAAGACCTTGTCCATCGGCTCGTAGGTCGTTTCCCAGGCCAGGTCCCGCGTCATCGAGGCGTACTTCTCGCGCAGGTTGAGCTTCTTGCGTGCGTCCATGATGTCTCCGTGATGTTCTGTGTGCCGCTGCGGTGTCAGGCATTCCAGCGCAGCGTGAAGGCGTCTTCGTCTTCGTCGATGTTTCCGCACAGCGAGATGAGGTTCAGGTGGATCTCCTGCAGGTCCCAGTCGCGGCCGAGCTTGCCGGCCACCAGTTCGCGCACGATGGTCAGGTGGCCGGGGGCGTCAATCTTGACCATGGCGGGAAACTGCGACACCACCGCATGCGGGTTGGCCTCGGTGATGGCGTCGATGATGGGTCGGGTGTCGTCGTTGTTCTGCAGCGCGATGTAGACGTTGGCTGGGGTGGCTGACATGGCGTGTCTCCGTGGGGTTCGTTGTGGGCGGATCAGGCAGCCAGGCCGAGCTTGCCCAGGCGGACTTCGAACTGCTCGCGGCACAGCGCCACCATCTGCGCGCCGTCCTCGCCGGTGAGCGCATCGGCCACCGGCACCAGCGCCTGCGCCACCTCGGCGCAGGCGGCGCGCGCCCAGCCAGACAGCAGCACGCGGTTGGCCTCGGACTCGGCCGCGGCGGCCTGGATCACGGCATCGACCCAGCGTGCGTGCTCGTCGCGCCAGTCGTTCATGAATTCGGTCAGCACCGCCAGCCCGGTGCCGCAGGCGCGCGCGATCACCGCGTCGGCATGCTGGTAGACCAGCGGGTAGAGCAGCCCGTCGAGCACCAGGTTCTGGGCGATGAAGGTCTCGAACCAGTCCTCGGTGACAAAGGTATGCTCGACAAAGCGGCGCAGCGGCTGCCATGCGGCGCTCTCCAGCCACGCCACCCTGGCCCGCTCCAGCGCCACGCCGGTATTGCCGTCCAGCAGCATGCCGATGCGCGACAGGTATTGGGCGATACCCAGGCGGTCCATCGCGCAATAGGTGCAGGCCTGCGTGATGGCCGTGCCCCAGCCATAGTCGGCGCAGTAGAAGTTGTTCATGTTGGCGCCCCACTCCACATGGCGCAGCGGCAGCAGGCCTGTGGCCAGGCGTTCCTGCCATTCGGCCGGCAGCGCCTGCAGCAGCCCGCGCTTCTCGACAAAGGCAAAGCTCTTCTCCGTTGCATCCTGCTGGCGCCCGCGCGCGGTAACGTAGGCGCCGTAGTAGAACTGGCGCGGGTCCTTCAGCGCGTACCAGTCCTGCATCACGATCGCCGTGCGGCGCTTGTCATACAGCTCGAAGCTGGGGTCCCAGGTGGGGCGGTAGTGGAAGTTCACCTCCGACTGCACGTCGTAGGTCGCCTCCTGGTAGCGCGACGCCGGCTTGTCGCCGAAGCGGCGCGCGACATGGCCGTAGTTCTGGCGCAGCGGCTGGATCTGCTGGGTCTTGATATCGACTTGCATCGTTTGGTCTCCTGTATCCCTTCTCTCTTTGTGATGCGGTGGCTGCGGCGTCAGTCGTCGGCTTGCGGCTGCGGCGCTGCTTCCAGCGGGGGCAGGAAGCGCACGCGGTTGACGCAGCAGAAGGCTTCGAACATCGGCTCCGGCATGATCAGTTCGACGTTGAGCTCAGGGTCGGCCACGCTGAAGGCGAACTGAACAAACCCTTCTGGGGTGCGGCCCTCGACCCGCACATAGCGCGGCGTGGCTTCGAACAGGGGAACCGACGGGGTGTTCATGGCGCGCTCCATTGCGTTGGCTGGACGCAGGCCTTATTGCGAAGACCGTGCCAGCGAGCGCGAAGCGTTGTGGGACAAGGGTTGCGGGGAATTGGCGGTGGCGAGCGTGCGCGTTAACCCGGAAAGGTCCGCGCGAAACGCATCGATGAATTGATGAAGCTGCGCGCAGGCCTTGATCAAATGATCAAAAGCCGCGCCGGGCGGGCGTTTGCGGGCAGCGAGCAGATGCGGATGGGATTGCCCTGCGGCGCAGCAGCGTGCGTGGGCAACCTAGTTGAGAAGACTTGATCTGACAGGGAAAAATCGTTGGCGCGGTGCAGCATCGGGCAACTTCGGGCCGATGCGCGGCCCGGAGGGGCTGCATCAAATGATCAAGTGGAGAAATGCGAGGGGCCGGGAGAAGCGGAGGAGATGGGTGGCGCAGGGGATCGTGTGAACGCGCTTGATCCACGCGAGTGTGCTCCCCTCTCCCGCTTGCGCGAGAGGGGAGCACACCCTCGGCATTTGAAGCCTGGAAGCGGCCTCAGTTACCGTTGCCGTGGCCGTTACCCCCGCGCGTGCCGCGCATCTTCCACCGATACGCCAGCTGCGGCCGCGTAATACCCAGCAACCGCGCCGCCTGGCTCATATTGCCGTCGGCGCGCTGCATGGCCGCCTCCATCAGCACGGTCTCGACTTCGCCCAGCGCCAGCTGCTGCTCGGACATCTGGTCCAGCAGCGCATGGACCGCGGCTTCGCGCAGGTCTGGCAAGGTGCCGCCCGCCCCCAGCCGCGGCGCGGTATCCACCACCGGTGCCACGGTGCCTGGCAGGAACAGGTGGTCGGCGGTGATCTGGCCGCCCTGGCTGGCCAGGATCACGCCGCGCTCGATCACGTTCTCCAGTTCGCGCACGTTGCCGGGCCAGTCATAGTGGCGCAGCTCGGCCAGCGCGCGGTCGGTGATGCCGACGATGCGCTTGCCGTGGCGCGCGCCGTAGCGGGCCACGAAGCGCTCGGCCAGCGGCCGGATATCGTCCAGGCGCTCGCGCAGCGGCGGGATCGTGACCGGATAGACATTGAGGCGGTAGTACAGGTCCTTGCGGAAAGTGCCCTGCTTCACGGCTTCGGCCAGGTCGACATTGGTGGCGGCCACCAGCCGCACGTCCACCTTGCGCGTGCCGGTGCCGCCCACGCGCTCGACCTCGCCTTCCTGCAGCACGCGCAGCAGCTTGGACTGGGCCGAGGCGGAGAGTTCGCCCAGCTCGTCCAGGAACAGGGTGCCGCCGTGCGCGCGCTCGAAGCGCCCGGGGCGCGACTGGCTGGCGCCGGTGAAGGCGCCCTTTTCCACGCCGAACAGCTCGGACTCAATCAGCTCGTCGGGAATCGCCGCGCAGTTCACGGCAATGAAGGGCTTGTCGGCACGCCCGCTCACGCTGTGCAATGCCTGCGCGAACCGCTCCTTGCCCACGCCGGTCTCGCCCAGCAGCAGCACCGTCACGTTGCTGGCCGCGGCGCGTTGCAGCAGGCTCCAGGCGGCGCGAAAGCCTGGCGAGGTGCCGACCAGGTCGGCCGGCGTGGCCGGGGTGCCCTGCAGCGCGCGCAGGTGCTCGACCTCGCTCTGCAGGGCGATGATGGTTTCGATCACGGGATCGGGCTGGTACAGCGCCAGTGCCTGCGCGCCGTCTTCCCAGGCTTCCACCGGCTTGCCGATGATGCGGCAGTGCGGGTGCCCGCAGGCGATGCACTCGACCTCGCGGTACAGGATGGTGCGCCCCATCAGCGCCGAGGTGTAGCCGGTGGCGTAGCCGATCTGCATCCAGCAGGCAGGCTCGTCGACGATGCCGAACAGCTGGCGGTGGACGTCGCCCTCGAAGGAGTCTTCCCACAGGAACTCGCCATCGTAGATGCCGGCGGCGATATCGATGTCGACCTTGACCGGCGTGACCCGCACCACCCCCTCGATGGTATGCAGGCAGGGCCCGATCTCCAGCTGGCCGAAGTCGCTGTGGCCGGCGCGCAGCTTGCGCGCGACCTCCGCATCGCGCATGCCCGAATGGAAGCCCATGCGGGTGAACAGGCCGCGCGCGCGCTCCATGCCCAGGGTGTCCACCAGTTCCTTGCGCAGCGCGCCCAGGGCGGCGGTATGGATCAGGATCATGCGCTGCTCGTCCAGCCAGATCGCGCCCTCCTCCATGGCAAAGCGCAGGCGGCGGGCAAGATCGGCCAGGCCATCGCGCATGGTGGCCGAGAACTTGTCGGTTGAACTGCTCATTGTCTCCCCTCAGTGCCGGCGGGTGATCCGCTCGAGTGTGCCTTTCGGCTGGCATCTTACGCACATTATGTGCCAGGGAGACGGGGGGCTGGGTAATGACATTCCCCCGGAGCATCTCGGGGGGACTCCCCCTATGAACCGCGCTGGTCCAGGCCGCTCAATCCGCCCGGATACCCCGCTGGCGGATCAGCACACCCCACTTCTCGGTTTCCTTCGCCAGGTGCTCGCGCAGCACCGCCGGCGAACTGCCGATCGGCTCGGCGCCGATTTGCGCCAGCCGCTTCTGCACCGCAGGCTTGCGCAGCGCCTCGAGCATGGCGCGGTTGAGCGTGTCGATGACCGGCTGCGGCGTCTTCGCCGGCACGAAGGCCGCGAACCACGGCGACAGTTCATAGCCCGGCAGGCCGGCTTCGGCCACCGTCGGCACATTGGGCAGCGCACTGGAGCGCTTGCTGGTGGTGACCGCGATCGCCGTCAGCTTGCCCGATTCGATATGCGGCCTGGCCGAGGTGATGCTGTCGAACATGTAGTCGACCTGGCCGCCCAGCAGGTCCGTCATCGCCGGGCCGCTGCCCTTGTAGGGGATATGCAGCATGTCGACGCCAGCCATCGAGGTGAACAGCTCGCCCGCCAGGTGGATCGAGGTGCCGTTGCCCGCGGAGGCATAGGTGTACTTGCCCGGCGCCGCCTTGGCGTGCGCCACCACATCCTTGACGGTGCTTTCCTGGCGCCGCGCCTTGCTGGCCACCAGCACGTTGGGCACCACCGCCAGCAGCGACACCGGCGCGAAGTCCTTGACCGGGTCGTAGCTCAGCCGGCCGTACAGCGCCGGGTTCACGGCCATGCCGTTGGCGACGATGATCAGCGTGTAGCCGTCGGCGGGCGCGCGCGCCACCAGTTCGGCGCCGATATTGCCGCCGGCGCCCGGCCGGTTCTCGACCACGATGGCCTGGCCCAGCGTGCGCGACATGTCTTCGCCCAGCGTGCGCGCGATGTTGTCCATGGCACCGCCCGCGGGGAACGGCACGATCCAGCGGATCGGATGGTCGGGATAGGCCGCGTGCGCGGCCGGCGCGGCGAACGACAGGCCGGCAGCCAGTGCCAGCGCCCCTGCGCGGCCGGTGCTTGCCAGCCGCTGGAATAACGTTTTCATAGTCTCCTCACTGCTTGATGCGCCCCGCGCATATGGCGTGTCATGCGGGGAAGTTGCCTGCCAGTTCAGCCGCGCCGGTAGTGCGCCAGCTTGTCTTCGTCCAGCGCCAGCCCCAGGCCGGGGCCTTCGGGCAGGTGCAGGCTGAAGTCGCGGTACTCGGGGCGCTGCTGCACGATATCGTCCTTGAGCAGCAGCGGTCCGAACAGCTCGGTGCCCCAGGCCAGCTGCGGCAGCGTGCAGAAGCCATGCGCCGCGGCAATGGTGCCGACGCTGCCCTCCAGCATGGTGCCGCCGTACAGCGCGATGCCGGCGGCGTCGCCCACCGCGGCGGTGCGCAGCATGCCGAAGATGCCGCCGGCCTTGGCGATCTTCAGCGCGAACACGTCGGCACCGCCGATGCGCGCCAGTTCCATCGCGTCTTCCGGGCCGCACACCGCTTCATCGGCCATGATCGGCACCACGAAGCGCGCGGCCAGCCGGGCCAGCGCCATGCGCTGCTCGCGCGGAGTCGGCTGCTCGATCAGGTCGATGCCCGCGGCTTCCAGCATGGCGATGCCGGTGGCGGCGTCGGCCTCGTTCCAGGCCTGGTTGACGTCGACGGTGACGCGCGCCCGGTCGCCCAGCGCGCGCTTGATCGCGGCCACATGGGCCACGTCGTCGCGCACGCTGCGCCGGCCGATCTTCAGCTTGAAGGTATGGTGGCGGCGCTCGGCCAGCAGTTGCTCGGCCTCGGCAATGTCGCGGGCGGTGTCGCCGCTGGCAAGCGTCCACAGCACCGGCAGTGTCGACCGCACCGCGCCCCCCAGCAGCGTGGCCAGCGGCACGCCCAGGCGCTTGCCCTGCGCATCCAGCAACGCGGTCTCCAGCGCGGACTTGGCGAAGCGGTTGCCGCGCGCGACCTTGCCCAGGCGCGCCATCGCGCCATGCACGTTGGTGGCATCCTGGCCGGCCAGCGCAGGGGCCAGGTAGGTGTCGATGGTCAGCTTGATGCCTTCCGGGCTTTCGTCGCCATAGGACAGGCCGCCGATGGTGGTGGCCTCGCCGATGCCCTCCACGCCGTCGCTGCAGCGCAGCCGCACGATCACCAGCGTCTGCTGCTGCATGGTGGCCATGGCCAGCTGGTGTGCCCGGATGGTGGGCAGGTCCACCAGGATGGCTTCCACTGAAGTGATAGTCGTGGTCATACCTTGTCGATGCAAATTGATAATTGAAGTCAAGTATGCGGCTTGACTTTGCCGGCGTCCAAGACCGATGATGTCTCAATCGATACCCTACAGGTATGGGAGCAGGACACCAATGGAACTCCGGCACCTGCGTTATTTCCAGGTCGTGGCCCAGGAACTCAACGTCACCCGCGCCGCCGAGCGGCTGCATATGGCGCAGCCGCCGCTGTCGCGCCAGATCCGCCAGTTGGAAGAGGAAGTGGGCGTGGCACTGTTCGACCGCGTCGGCCGCGGGCTGCGGCTGACCGAGGCGGGCCGCTTCCTGCTGGAGCAGTCCACCCAGCTGACGCAGCGGCTGGAAGAAACCATCGAAGGCACGCGCCGCATCGGGCGGCAGGACAAGCGCTGGTTCGGCATCGGCTTCGTGCCGTCGGTGCTGTATGGCGTGCTGCCGGAACTGATCCGCGAACTGCGTGAATCAGACCGGCACGACCAGCAGGTAGAGGTAGGACTGGCAGAGATGATCACCGTCGAGCAGATCGAGGCGCTCAAGGCCGGCCGCATCGACCTGGGCTTCGGCCGCATCACGCTGAATGATCCCGCCATCCGCCAGCAGGTGGTGATGGCCGAGCCACTGGTGGCAGCGCTGCCCGCACGCCTGCCCGCGCCCCGCCGCAAGGCGCTGACGCCACAGGCGCTGGCGGCGCAGCCGTTCATTCTTTACCCGGCCCGGCCGCGGCCCAGCTATGCCGACCACCTGCTGTCGCTGTTCCGCGCGCAGGGCCTGCAATTGCGTGTGGCGCAGGAGGCCAACGAACTGCAGACCGCGCTGGGGCTGGTGGCGGCCGGCATAGGCATCACGCTGGTGCCAGCGTCGATCCAGCGGCTGCATCGCGACGACGTGCGCTACTGCCCGATCGACGCGCCGGGCTTCGTGTCGCCGGTCATCATGAGCTATCGCGAAGGCGACACGTCACCGTTCCTGGCGCGGGTGGTGGAATGGGTGATGCGGCAGGGACAGTAAGCTGCATCAGGTGCCGGTGAACTGCGGCCTGCGCTTTTCCTTCCAGGCCAGCGCGCCTTCGCGGATGTCCTGCGACTGGGTAGCCCGGCTGATGTCGCCAGCCAGCGCCTCAGTATCCAGCGCGCCGCGCCCGATCGCGTTCAGGTGCCGCTTCATGCCTTGCACCCCCAGCGGTGCAAGCCCGGCCACCGTGTCGCTGAGCTGGTCGGCGCGCTCGCGCAGGCGCTCGGCCGGCAGCAGCTCGGTCAGGAAGCCGCGGCGGAGCATCTCGTCGGCGTCGATGCGCTCCGCAGTCAGGAACAGGGGCTTGGCGTGGTTCAGGCCCAGCCGGCTGATATAGCGTTCCATGCCGCGCTGGTAGAAATGCAGCCCCAGCCGCGCCGCGGGCATGAACATGTCCACCGCAGCGGTGCCAAGCCGGAAATCGCACGCCAGCGCCAGGTCCGTGCCGCCGCCATAGACGCCGCCGTGGATCTCGGCAATGGTCACCGCGCGGCAGTCTTCCACCGCGTTGACCAGGGTCTCGAAGCCGGCACCGCGCTGCCCGGCCGCGAGCCTGCCGATATCGAAGCCGCTGCAGAAGTACTTGCCGGTGCCGCGCAGGCGCAGCACGCGCACGTCGCTGTCGTTCACGGCATCGACATGCCGTTGGCTCGGCCAGGTCATCCGGCCCGAGGCGGTTTGCCACCTCCGGGCGGCGCAGCGTGATCGTGGCGACATGACCGGCGCGACACTTTTGGTTACAAAACCAAATCGCCAAATGTGTTTGATGTCAAACATCTGACATTTGACCAATCAACAATCGCTCACTGTCACGACAAGCCAAGGCCAAGCGCACCCGAACCGGCCAGTTCCCCGCACTTGTCGTCCGCGCGGCGGACGTCCATGGGCCTGCATCCGATGTCGGCGCATGGGCTCGGCAATCGTTATCCCCCTCAACGACTACAGGGCATGCACAAATGAGACCTTCATTGCTGTCGCGTTCCGCCCGGCCATGGCTGGCGGCCGGCACCCTCACCCTCGCACTGATGCTTACCGCCTGCGGCGGCGACGACTCGCCGGGCGCGAGCGGCAGCACCCTCCAGCCCACCGCCGCCAATGGCAACAAGCCGGACCAGCCAGGCAAGCCTGACCGGCCCGGCACCTGCACCACGCGTTGCGCCCCGTGATGCGGGCCCTTTTTCGATCCAGCGACAGACCGACCCAGCCACAGCCATGACCTTCAACCCGTCAAAAAGACAGTTCCTGAAGACCAGCCTCGGCACCGGCGCCGCCGCCGCGGTGCTGGCCAGCTTTCCGCCCAGCATCCGCCGCGCGATCGCCATCGAGGCCAACAACGCCACCGGCACCATCCAGGACGTCAAGCACGTCGTGATGGTGATGCTGGAGAACCGCTCGTTCGACAACTACTTCGGCACCTTCAAGGGCGTGCGCGGCTACGGTGACCGCTTCGCGATCCCGTTGCCCAATGGCAAGAACGCGTTCTACCAGACCGATGCCAACGGCAATCTCCTGACGCCCTACCATCTCGACGAAACCCAGGGCAACGCGCAGCGTGCCGGCGGCACGCCGCACACCTGGCCCGATGCGCAGGCCGCGTGGGACCACGGCCGCATGGACCGCTGGCCGGTGGCCAAGAAGACGCTGTCGATGGGCTACTACGATGACGCCGAGATCCCGTTCCAGCGCGCGCTGGCTGACGCCTTCACGTTGTGCGATGCCTACCACTGCGCGATGCACACCGGCACCATCCCCAACCGCCTGTTCTACTGGACCGGCAGCAATGGTCCCACCGGCGACAACGTCGCGGTGATGATTAACGAGTTCAACGCGGGCGCGGATGTGGGCCCCTCCACCGAAGGCTGGACCTGGAAGACCTACGCCGACCGCCTGCAGGCCGCCGGCGTGGGCTGGAAGGTCTACCAGAACGTGCCGGACAACTATGGCTGCAACCAGATGATGAGCTTTCGGTACTGGCGCGCAGAGATGGAGAAGATGCCCGTCGGGCGCAAGCTCTCCAACACCGCCGGCACCGGCGTCAACCCGCCCTACAACCCGGACATCGACGACCAGTACAGCCCGCTGGCCAAGGGCTTCTGCAACACCATGCCCGACGGCGGCTTCCTGCAGTCGCTGCGTGACGACGTGCTCAACGGCACGCTCCCTGAGGTGTCGTGGATCATCCCGCCGGCCGAGTTCAGCGAGCACCCCGGCCCGTCCAGCCCGGCCAAGGGTGGCTGGTACGTGCAGGCCATCCTGGACGCGCTGACGGCATCGCCCGAGGTCTGGAGCAAGACCGTGCTGCTGATTAACTTCGACGAGAACGACGGCTTCTTCGACCACAGCCCGCCGCCGACCGCGCCGTCGCGCAACCTGGACGGTACGCTAGCCGGCAAGTCGACCCTCGACGACGCGCAGATGGCGTACGAGTACTTCAACTTCCAGCCCGCCACGGCCAAGCAGCCGCCGCAGGACGGCAAGCCCTTCGGCCCCGGCCCGCGCGTGCCGATGTGGGTGGTGTCGCCGTGGAGCCGCGGCGGCTGGGTCAACTCTGAAGTGTTCGACCACACCTCGGTGCTGCGCTTCCTGGAGGCGCGCTTCGGCGTGATGGAGCCGCAGATCAGTGCCTACCGTCGTGCCATCTGCGGCGACCTGACCAGCGCCTTCAACTTTGCCACGCCCAACACCGAGACCCTGCCCACGCTGGCCGGCCGCACCACCCGTGCCGACGCCACCAGCCTGACCGCCTGGCAGCAGACCCAGCCGGCGATCCCGGTGCCGGCCACGCCCGCGCTGCCGGAGCAGGACACCGGCACGCGTCCGTCGCGCAAGCTGCCATACGAACTGCATACCAGTGCACGCGTCGATGCCGCATCCAAGGCCGTGCGCCTGCTGTTCGCCAACGCCAGCACCAACCAGGCCGGCGCGCTGTTCCACGTCTATGACAAGCTGCACCTCGACCGCATTCCGCGCCGCTACGTGGTTGAAGCCGGGAAGACGCTGGACGATGCGTGGGACATTAATGCCGACGGCGGCAAGTACGACCTGTGGGTGCTGGGGCCCAACGGCTATCACCGCGCGTTCTCCGGCGACATCAACGAAGCGGTGACCACGTCGACGGAAATCCAGGTCTGCTACAACCCGTGCAAGAAGCCCACGATCCAGGTGAAGCTGCATAACGACAGCGATGCCGACGTGACCTTCACCGTCACGGCGCTGGCCTACCGCGACGACGGCCCGTGGACGCAAAGGGTGAAGCGGGGCAAGGTGGAAACGCTGGAATGGCCGGTGGCCGACAGCGGCAACTGGTACGACTTCGTCGTGACCTGCGAGGCCAGCCCGTCGTTCGCGCGGCGCTTTGCGGGGCGGATGGAGACCGGCGAGGACGCGGTCAGCGATCCGGAGATGGGAGTGGTTTGATGCGGCATGCCCCGGGGCTCGCGTTGAGCCCCCGGGCGGATTGTGCGAAGCAAGTCGCGTAAGCGTAGCCGGCGCCCCGCCGGCTACGCCTTGCGCCAGACCGGCGACGCCGAGATCGTTACCTTGCGCGGCAGGATCTGCGGCGCGGTGAAGGCATCGGCGATGCGCTGCTGCTCGGCCAGCGCGGCAGCGTCGACCGTGCGCACCGCGTAGCTGCGCCGCGCATTCGCGGCTTCCACCGTGGCCGCATCCAGGCCGATCAGCGGCGCGTGCCAGCGCGCTGCCTCGGCCGGATTGCGCTTGACCCAGTCGCCCGCGTCGCGCAACGCATCGAACACGACCTCAAGCACCTCGGCATGCGCGCGCGCGAACGGCGTCGCCGCCAGGTAGAAGCGCCGATAGCTGGCCAGCCCCTCGCCATCGCGCAGCACGCGCGCATTGGCCTGGCGCTGCACCGCCGCGAGGAACGGATCCCAGATCACCCATGCGGCCACGCTGCCGCGCTCGAACGCCGCGCGCGCGTCGGCCGGGCTCAGGTATGCCGGTTCAATATCGCGGATCGACAGACCCGCGCGCGCCAGCGCTTCCAGCACCAGGTAGTGCGCGCCTGCGCCCTTGGCAAACGCCACCCGCTGCCCCTTGAGTTGCGCCACCTCGCGGATCGGCGAATCGCCGCGCACGACAATGGCCTGTGCCTGCGGCGAAGGCGTCTCGCTGGCGTAGTAGGTCAGCGCGGCACCCGCAGCCAGCGCAAACGGCGGCACCGCATCGGCCACGTCGGCGCTCAGGTCGATATTGCCGAGGTTCAGCGCTTCAAGCAGCGGCAAGCCCGAGGTGAATTCGTACCACTGCACCGCCACACCCTTGGCCGGCAGCGCCTTCTCCAGCGTCTGCCGCGATTTCAGCAGGATCATCAGCGTGGAGGACTTCTGGTAGCCGATGCGCAGCGCGGTCTGGCCCTGCCCCCAGCTGACGCCTGGCAGCGCACTGGCGGCAGTTGCCGCGCCCGCTGCGGCCAGAAGCAGGCGGCGGCGTGAGTCGTGGGTCGGGTTCATGACGGTACTCCGGGATTTCATCAGGAGCGCCAGATTAGTCATGGGCCCGCACAAAGCCAACGAAGATTGTCGCGAATGCTTATGCGCCGGCTGCGCGAATCACCGCTGGCCGGCGTTATGATCTGGCACTCCTGCGCAACTACCGAACAGAAAACAATGAACCTGTCTGCCGGCATCCCCATCCTCCGGATCTTCTCGGTCGACAAGGCCAAGGAGTTCTACCTGGACTTCCTCGGCTTCACGCTCGACTGGGAGCATCGGTTTGAGGACGGCTTGCCGCTGTACGCGCAGGTCAGGCGCAGCGGCCTGACGCTGCACCTGAGCGAGCACCATGGCGACGCCACGCCCGGATCGACGGTGTTCGTGACAGTGGAGGATATCGATGCGCTGCAGCGGGAGCTGTCTGCCAAGGCCTATCCTTACGCCAGGCCCGGCGTTGAGGATGTGGGCTGGGGGCGGATGCTGCAGGTGGCCGATCCGTTCGGGAACCGGCTGCGGTTTTGCGAGGTGTCGGGGGATTAGTGTCCTGTCCCGTATGTTTGCGGGACGGGACGCCAGGTCCGCACCTGCAGCTCAGTTGCGCTTGACCAGCGGCGCCGGGAACCACTCCCCGGACAGGACCGGCTGGTCCGGCCCATAGAGACGGAACGTCAGGTTGTAGTTCTTTCCCTTGGGCGTGGGCAGCCAGTTGCCGTCAGGCGCGTCCTTCGGACGGGCAGGCCCGAAGTACAGCGTCAGCGAATCGTCCGTGCCATAGCTCAGCCTGGACTGTTTGTTGATCAGGAACCGGTTCTTCGCATTCGGGATCACGCGGAAGTTCCTGGAATCCACCGCGATCACCGACCAGAAGTATTTGACGTGGCGGGCAGGCAGCTCGCCCTTCGGGAAGGTGATGGTGTAGACATTGCCGCCGTCGAGCTTGGTGCCGGTCCCGTCTGTATCCGTCTTGAAATAGACGACCTCATCCGTGCTGTTGGCCCAGATCCCGCCCAGGTCGATGCGGGTGCGGGTCTGGTAGTCGCTGCCGTACTTGCCAATGGTAGCGGGCCGGTTCCAGCCGTTCCTGACGGTACCTGCGGTGGAGAACGACTGGAAGAACGCCGGCAGCGTCTTCTCGCGGATGATCTTGTCCACCCGCGCGCGTTCGGCGGGGCTGCTGGCCACCGCGGCACTCACGGCGCGCACCTTGGCCTGGATGGGCTCCATGCCCGGATTGATGTCCGGCTCCGAGCGAAGCGCAACGACCGCCGAGTCAAAGGCCTCGACACCGGGGAGCTTGTCATTGCTGAAGGCGGGCGTGGCAGGCACCGGGGCAATCGTCGGCGTGCCAGTGATCCGCGTCGTGATCTGATGCTGCAGCGCAATGGCCTGCTTCTTGTCTGCACCGATTTCCACCCGGGCCAGCACCCGTGAGGTCTTGGCCGGCAGGTCGATGCGCCTGGCGTTGGGCGAAAGTGCCGCAGTGGCGCCCTTCAGGCACATCGCGAATTCGCCGCTTGGATGGTCCGGATAGTTGCGCTCGTTGATATTGGCGACGGTTTCGCCCCAGCCGTTCAGGAACTGAATGGTGTAGTAGCGCCCCTTGATGGCCGGCACGCTGAAGACCGTGCAGGTCTTTTCGTCGACTGCAACCCAGGCCTCGCTGTAGGCGACATCCAGATTGGGGTTGGCCCACGACACACCGCCGACGTCGCGATGAATGATCCGGTTCCACTGGAAGCCTTCCTTCTGGAAGTCGATTTGCTGCTGGCGCAGGACTAGCAGCCGGCCCAGCAGGTAGACGTAGGCATCGTTGATGTCCTGTTCCGACACCGCGGCCGGGTCGGGGCGCGACGTGACAGCCGACGCCGCAGCCAACGCCGCGGCCGACGGGCTATGGCATCCGGCCAGGCCCGCCAACATGGAAACGGCCAGCATGGAGGCAGCGACAGCGCGGTTTGAGATAGACATGGGGCCCTCTCTTTCCAGTATCGCGATCTGCGGTCGCTAGACTGTCGCTGAGAGGTGGAAAAAAGTGAACTAAATAAATTCTTCAGGTGATCTGAATAAAGTCGACCTGGACACTTCTTTCGCCCCAGAGATGCCTGAGTGGCACCACAGCCGCAGGCAGAACCATCCATCTATGCTGTCAGGCAGCACAGAGCCATTGGAACAGCAAGGCATGCAGCTGCGATGGCTCCAGCGGCTTGTGCAGGACCAGGTAGCCTTCGCGCTCGGCCTGCATGAGCGCCTCGGAATCGAACTCGCCGCTGACCATGGCGCCGCTTGCGTCCGGGCAGCGTTCGAACAGCGCTTTGAGCACCTCGAAGCCGCTCTCGCCGGAGCGCAGGCGCTGGTCGCACAGGATCGCCTGGGGCTGCAGGCCGGCATCGACCAGTGCCAGGGCTTCCTGCCCCGACGCCGCGCACGCCGCCTGCACGCCCCAGGCCTCCATCAGGCTGGTCCACGCAGCGGTCACCAGCGGGTCGTCCTCGACGATCAGGCAGACGCCCTGCAGCAGGGTGGAAGCCGACAGGCCATCGGGCTCGTAGACCGGTTCGATCGCCGTCGGGGCCAGCGGCTTCGCTTCAGGAAAGCGCAGCCAGAACCTGGAGCCGCGGCGCTCCACCGAGTCCAGTCCGTAGGTGGCGCCCATCAGCGTGGCGCAGCGCGCCACCACGGCCAGGCCCAGGCCATGGCCCGCGCTGTCGATGCGCCACGCATGTTCGTTGCGATAGAACGGCGAGTAGACCCGCCCCTTCTCTTCGCTAGCAATTCCCACGCCGGTGTCCCAGACCTCCAGCAGCCAGTGGCTGCCGCGCCGCCGCGCGGACACCAGCACCCCGCCGCGCTTGGTATAGCGCAGCGCGTTGTGCACAAGGTTGACCAGCGACTGGCGCAGCAGTGCGGGATCGGCCAGCACCGCGGCGGCGCCTGCGGGCAGGCGCACGCGCAGGTCCAGGCCGCGGCTGCGCGCCTCTTCCCGGAACAGCGACGCCACCTCTTCGACCAACGGCGCAAACGCCACCGCGGTATTGCGCGGGCTGGCAATGCCGCCTTCGATCCTGGAGAGATCGAGCAGTGAATTGAACATCAGGTGCACCGAGCGCACGCTGCGCCGCAGGTCTTCCAGCGGCGGGATCAGGGCCGGGTCGCGGTTGCGCCGCGCAATGGCTTCGATCAGGAAGCCCATGGCATGCACGGGCTGGCGCAAGTCGTGGCTGGCGGTGGTGAGAAACAGGTTCTTGGCGTGCAGGGCCTTCTCGGCCTCTTCCTTGGCCAGCCGGTAGCGCTCGGCCAGGCGGATGCCGTCATCCTCCAGCCGGACCTGCTGCCGGAAAAACTGGTTGGCGATCAGCGCGTGCCGGTAGATGGCCAGCGCATACAGCAGCGCCAGCGGCAGCACGAACGGCCAGTGCTCGGGGAAGCTGCGCGGGGTGTTGACGATCTGCAAGGTCCAGCAGGCAACGAAGAAGCGCTGGAATACACCGAGGATCGGCGTCTGGTGCGTGGCATTGGCCGCCACGATGGCGGCGATACTGATATACAGCAGCAGCTTGAAGTCGAAGCCCCCCAGGCTGGCCGTCAGGACGGCGGCCAGCGACAGGCAGAAGCCGTGCACCAGCGCCACGTGCTGCACAAACGGCAACCAGCGCCGGACCAGGGCGTCATCGTCTTCCCGCTCTTGCTTGTAGCGACGGAACCGCAACTGCATCCACACCGCCGCGACGCCATACCCCAGCGTCCAGGCCAGCAGCGCGCCGCCGTCCAGCTGCTGGACATACAGCCAAATGACGAAAGGCAACCCTACGAACGGAATCGCATTGACGCTGAACACCAGGCGCCCGAACGTCATGTCCAGCAGCCGCGCGCGCGCGCGCGGGCTGATGTCGGCATCCGCATCCGGGCGCGACAAGCCCAGCAGCCGGGCGAGGGCCTTCTTCAAGATTCCAGCCTGCGGCCGTGCAGCAGGGCGATGGCCTCGATCCGGTTGCGCACGCCGAGCTTGCCGAGGATCGCGGTGACGTGCTCCTTGACGGTCTGCTCCGACACCGACAGGGTCAGGGCGATGCGCTTGTTCGGCAGGCCGCGCAGCATCATGCCAAGCACCTCGGCCTGGCGCGCGGTCAGGCCCAGTTCGCTGGGCTCCAGCGGCAACTCGCGCCGCGCCGACGGCGGCCCCGCCTGCTGGAACCAGCGCCGCCCCCGGCGCAGCGACGCTACCGCCGTGGCGAAGACCTCCGGGGGCTCGTTCTTCAGGATAAAGCCGTGCGCGCCGGCCTCGCGCGCCTTGATGCAAACGCGCGCATCGTCGTCGGCGCTCATCACCAGCAGCTTGCAGGCGGGCAGGCGCGCCGCGGCTTCACGCAGCACCCCGACAGCGGTGCCGTCCGGCAGCCAGAAATCCACCACCAGCAGCGCCGGGCATCCCTCCCGCTCCGTCAACGCCGCGCACTCCTTCGCATCGGCTGCATGCAGGGCAGCGTCAAACCCGCAATGCGCCGCAAGGTAGCCGGCAATGCCGCGCGCCATCAGCGGGTGGTCATCCACCACGATGGCATAGTTACGGCACCCGCTGTCGTCGATGTTGTCGTCGTTGTTGTTCTCTGCGGCGCCTTGACTTCGTGTCATTGATTTCCCACCCCGGTTCGCGCGTATGGTCTTGTCGATTGGTCTCGTCGCCTGGTCAGGTGGATTGTATTACCTTGACTGCACATGGGCACGCCGGTGCCGGGGGAAAACCCCGGCGCCAGGCGCTTACAGGCCGAACAGGCTGCGCGTATCGCAGAGGAAGCCGGTGCAGTTGGCCGGCTCGAAGTAGAAGTCCCGGATGGTGCCGCTCGGCAACCCATAGGCGCCCATCAGGCTAGAGCCCTTCTGCCCTTCGGCGTTGGCCTGGGTCAGGAAGCCCGCGCTGGTCTGCTGCGACGCGAAGTCGTAGAAGCGGAAGGTGCTGGACTGCGACAGGTCCTTCTCATAGAGGTTGACCTGCGTGCCGCCGCTGACGAACGGCACCTTGAACCGATAGCCGCGCACACCCTCCGTGTTGATCTGGGCGACGAGATCGCCGTCGCTGGCCGGATTGGACAGGACCTCATAGCCATAGCGGGCGCTGCCCTGCAGGTCCTTGCGGAAGATGGCTACGGTGCTGCTCACGCCGAACGGGCCCAGGTACGCGGGGACCGCCAGGTAGTAGCCGTCCGCGCCCAACGGGTTGGCCTGGTTCTGCACAAAGGCCGACAGGCTGGCATTGGTGTCCACCACCACAACCTTGTACGAGAAAGTCGACGACGACCCGTTGTCCTTGCGCATCAGCGCATGGATCTGGCCGCCCACCATGTAGGGCCCGCCCCAGACGAAGCCACGCGCGCCATGGCTGTTCAGCCAGGCCTCGTACGCGGTGACCCACGCCTGGACATCGGCGCCGCCCGGTTCCTGCGGCAGCTCATAGCTATAGGTTGTCTGCGCGTCCTTGACGTAGACGCCTTTCTGCTCGGAACCTGCCGGGTTCCCGAGGAAATAGAAGCCGCTGACGAAACGGAAGCCACGTGCACCCTGCCCATTCAGCTGGGTCAGGAACTCGGCGCTGGTCCCGGTCACGGGCGTGGCCTCGAACATCACCGTCCTGGTGGCGGTGCTGCCGCCGGTGCCGCCCGTGCCACCAGTACCACCCGTGCCACCAGTGCCGCTGGTATTGCCGCTGTTGCCAGTGCCGCCCGACGAGCCGCTGCCGCCGCCGTTGCCGTCACCGCCCCCGCCGCAGGCGGCCAGGGTCACGCAGAGGACTGCGCTCAGGACTTTCAGGCGATGCAGTTTGGTCTTCATGTCTTCCCCTTGAAATCGCGTTTCACAGGGGGACTGATGTTGCATCGGAATGCCTGCAATTGGCACCCTACCGCCGTAGGCGCACCGGCGGCACACCAACTGCCTGCCGTCCATGCGCAGGGCAATGCCTCAAATGCGGGTAGTCAAGCGCTGGCCGATATCGGCCGCGCCGCCGCCCGGGCGTGTAAACTGCTGGATTTTTCGAATCCGGCGCAATGTTACAAGTGCCCCGGCGCACAGGTTTCAGCGGCCCGACGCTCGTCCGCCTGCTGGCTCGCCTGACTGACGCCGATGCCCCTCCTCCTGCGAGCTCGCTCTCGAGCCAGCTGAGCCAATGGCTTGGCTGGGCGGATGCGATCGCGCTGTCATCGGCGCTGAAGGCCAATGCGCCGGCAGCGCCGCCTGCCGCACGTGCTGCCGACAGCACTGAGGCACGGGAATGCGCGCGCGTGCGCGCCGCGCTTGCCGATGCCATCGTGGAAGACACCACGCTTGCCGGCAAGCGGCGCGGGCCGGCCCGGCCGTCCGCGCTGCCCGACCCCGTGGATGCGCAGGTCGACTACGCGGTCTATCGCCAGCGCTACCTGACGCTGCAACAGACCATGGAGACCGCGATCGGCGACCTGCGCGGGCGCCTGCGCGGCGCGTTGTCCGGCCACGCACCCGGCATGGCCAAGCTGGCCATGGTCGATGCCGTGATGGAGCGCGTGCTGGGCGCGCGCGAACAGAGCCTGCTGGGCGCCTTGCCGACGATGCTGGAGCCGCATTTCCAGCGCCTGCGCCAGGCCGAAGCCGCGGCGCTGGCCGAAGCCCAAGCCGCGGGACAGCCCGCAACGGCCAGGCCCGGTGCATGGCTGGGGGTATTCCGCAAGGATATGCAGAGCGTATTGCTCGCCGAACTCGACATCCGCTGGCAGCCCCTTGAAGGCTTGCTGGCGGCGCTGCAAGACAGCTAACCAGAACATCATGACCCGATACCTTACCCATATTGTCGCTTTCCTGGCGGGCCTGGCCATCGTGTGCTGGATCGCCGCCGGCTATGCAGGCACGAACTTCCTGGCGCTGGCCGTGACGCTGCTGATCGGCGGCTGCTACCTGGCGGGGGCGTTTGAGCTGTACCGCTACCGGCAGGCCACCGCCACGCTGGCGCAAGCCGTCGCCAGCCTGTCCGAAGCGCCGGCCAGCCTTGGCAGCTGGCTGGAACGGCTGCATCCCAGCCTGCGCGACAGCGCCCGCCTGCGCGTGGAAGGCGAGCGCGTCGGCCTGCCCGGCCCCGCGCTGACACCCTACCTGGTCGGGCTGCTGGTGCTGCTGGGCATGCTGGGCACGTTCCTGGGCATGGTGGCGACCCTGCGCGGCACCGGCATCGCGCTGGAGACCGCCACCGACCTGCAGGCCATCCGCGCCTCGCTGGCCGCACCGGTCAAGGGCCTGGGCTTTGCGTTCGGCACCTCGGTCGCGGGCGTGGCCACGTCCGCGATGCTGGGGCTGTTGTCGGCATTGTGCCGGGGCGAGCGGATCCAGGCCGCGCAGGCGCTGGACGCCCGCATCGCCACCACGCTGCGCCCCTACTCGCGCGGCCACCAGCGTGATGAAGCGTTCCGGCTGCTGCAGCGCCAAGCCGACGTGATGCCGGCACTGGTCGAGCGCATGCAGGCCATGATGACCACGATGGCGGAACAGAACCAGGCCCTGACCGAGCGCCTGGCCGCCAGCCAGGACGCCTTCCACGGCAAGACCGAAGTGGTCTACACGCGCCTGGCGTCTTCGGTGGAGCAATCGCTGAAGGACAGCATTGCCGACAGCGCCCGCGCCTCAAGCGCAGCGATCCAGCCTGCGGTGGACGCGACCATGGCGGGCCTGGCACGCGAAACCACGGCCTTGCGCGACACCGTGACCCACGCCGTGCAACAGCATCTGGATGGGGTATCGAGCCGCTTCGAGAGCGCCACCGCGGGCGTCGCGGATACGTGGAACCAGGCGCTGGCCGGGCATCAACGCGCGAGCGAGGCACTGGCAGCGGACCTGCGCACGTCCCTCGACGGCTTTGCCCAGACCTTCGAACAACGTTCGGCCGGGCTGCTGGACGGTGTCGCCACCCGTCTCGACACGGCTGCCGCCAGCGCTGCCGACGCATGGCGCGAGGCGCTGTCGCGCCAGGAGCGTACCGGCGAGAAGCTCGCCAGCGACAACCAGCAGGCCCTGACGGCCGCCGCGGTCGCGATCGGCGAACAGGCTGCGACACTGGTGCGCACCGTGGGCGAGTCGCATGCCGGGCTGCAGACGCAACTGGCCGCGCACGACGCGCAGCGCCTGTCGGCCTGGGCCGATACTCTCGGCACCATGACGGCTGGCTTGCGCCAGGAGTTGGAGCAACTGAACGCCCACACGGTAAGCCGCCAGGACGAGATCAGCACGACGCTGGCGCAGAGCGTGCGCGAGATCTCGGCCCAGACCCAGGCGCA